>JBCBZX010000029.1:0-16356 GCA_039815105.1 Pseudomonadota bacterium | reverse complement strand
GACAACCTCGCTTTGGCCGCTTTCATGCTCGCTCGATGCGCGCCAAACGACGGTTATTATCCGATGCTCAGCGTTCTTTATCAGCGCCAGCGCGCTTGGGCCCGCTCCGACAACCCCAAACAGGCCCTGTTCGACATCGCAAAACTGTCTGGAATGGACCAGGAAACGTTCGAATCCTGCCTTAGAGACCAGAAGCTTGTGGATGGCATCAATGCAGTTCGCAATGCGGGTGCGCAGGACTTCGGTGTCGATGCTACACCTACCTTCTTTATCAACGGCACCAAATATTCCGGGGGCATGAGTGTCGAGCAGATGTCATCAGTGATTGACGATCTGCTCTAAGCCGCCGGTCAACACAGGGAGGGGCCGGTTTGAAGTTCGACAAACTCCGGCTCCTGGGCTTCAAAAGCTTTGTTGAGCCCACCGAGTTTTTGATTGAAGACGGGCTGACCGGCGTGGTCGGCCCCAATGGGTGCGGCAAGTCCAATCTTGTGGAAGCCCTGCGCTGGGTTATGGGCGAAAGTTCATACAAGAACATGCGCGCGTCCGGCATGGACGATGTCATCTTCTCCGGTTCTGGCAATCGTCCTGCCCGAAACATGGCCGAAGTGGCCCTGTTTCTCGACAATGCTGACCGTACGGCTCCCGCTGCCTTCAATGATGATGACCAGTTGCAGGTGTCGCGCCGCATTGAGCGTGAGGCAGGCTCAAATTATCGCATTAACGGCAAGGATGCCCGGGCCAAGGACGTGCAACTTTTGTTTGCCGACGCGTCCACCGGTGCGCGGTCTCCTTCCATGGTGGGTCAGGGGCGCATTGGCGAGCTGATTTCCGCAAAACCCACCCAGCGCCGGGCTTTGTTGGAAGAGGCGGCGGGTATATCCGGCCTTCATTCCCGGCGCCATGAGGCGGAGCTGCGGTTGCGGGCGGCCGAGGCCAATCTCGAGCGTTTGGAAGACGTGCTGGCCCAGCTGGAAAGTCAGCTCGAAAGCCTCAAGCGCCAGGCGCGGCAGGCCTCTCGCTATTCCTCCATTTCCGAAGAGTTGCGGGCGGCGCAAGCCACGGTTTTCTATTTGCGTTGGCAGGCCGCTACAACGGCCGAAGGGGCTGCCCAAAGTGCTTTGGCTGAAGCGACCACGCTTGTAGCAGAGCGCGCGCAAGCGCAAACGGCTGCCGCCCGCGACCAAGCTGTGGTGGCGGCGAAGTTGCCAGAGCTACGCGACGCGGAAGTGAAGGCTGCGGCTATTGTGCAGCGCATCACCTTGTCTCGAGATGCCATCGAACAAGAGTTGGCCCGCCTTGCCAACCGTAAGCGCGAGCTCGACGCGCGTAAGGCGCAATTGGCAGCGGATCTTGAGCGCGAAGCGCAGCTGGAAAACGACAATAGGGAAGCGGTGAGCCGCCTTGATGAAGAAGAGCGGGGTCTTAACATCCGCATCGCTGGATCAGAGGAACAAGCTCGCGATCTTGTCGCCAAGTTCAGTGAGGCGGAAGCCAAGGCACAAAAATCCGATGCCGCCTTGCAGGCGTTGACGTCTGAAACCGCCGAGGCGCGTGCGGCCCGCAGTCAGGCCGAACGGCAGGCCAATGAGGCGGGCACTCGTTTCTCACGCCTTGAGGCCGACCAGCGTCGTACAGGCGAATTGCTGGCCGAAATTGTTGCACAAATGGCGGGCCTCCCTGAGCCGGCTAGACATCAGGCCGCGGCAGCTGGTGCAGAGAAGGCTGTCAAGGCGGCTGAAGTGGCCCGCGCGGACGCCGAAGCAGCGCTGGACCAGGCCCGCCAGAACGAACAGACCAGCCGGGGCCCACTGGCCGAAGCGCAAGCTGAGTTGCGGGAGATAGAAACCGAGGCCCGGACGCTGGCGAAAATTGTGGGGGCGGATAAGGGCGATCTTTTCCCCGCCATCGTTGATGCCTTGTCGGTGGAAGTTGGATATGAGCGCGCTCTTGGCGCAGCGCTCGGCGAAGATCTCGATGCGCCCGCAAATCCCGGGGCGAAGGTCTACTGGGCGGGGGCAGGCGAGGGCCATGGTGATCCTGCTCTTCCTGGAGGTATTCGTTCGTTGGCAGAGGTTGTGCATGCGCCCGATGCCCTGGCGCGGAGATTGGCCCAAGTGGGTATTGTGGATGCTGATCAGGGTGCGTCCCGCCAGGCAGAGCTGGCCACCGGCCAGCGCCTTGTGAGCCGTGAGGGCGACCTTTGGCGATGGGATGGGCTGCGCGCCTCCGCCGATGCACCCACTGCCGCCGCGCAAAAACTGGCCCAGAAAAATCGCTTGGTTGAACTGGATGCCGCAGCCCAAGAAGCCCGGACGGTTGTGGCTGCGGTTCAGGCCAAGACAGACGACGCCAAGGCTCATTTGCAGGCGACCGCTAATGCTGAACGGGCGGCGCGTGATGTTGTGCGCGATTGCCGGGCGGAACTGACCAGTGCACGGGAAGCCGTGCTGGCCGCCGAGCGTGCCGCCGGCCAGTTTGCCCAAAAGCGCGCCGCTCTGGAGGCGACGGCAGAAAGGCTTGATGCGGAGCTGGCGGAGGCAGACGAATTGCGAGCAGCCGCCCAGAAGGCCCTCGCGGACGCCCCTGATATAGCGGCGCTGGAAGCGAAAATTGAAAGTGCCCGCGCTTCCATGCAAGCGGACCGTGGGGTGTTGGCGGAGGCCCGCGCCAATCGCGATGGCCTGACCCGGGAGGTTGAGATGTGGCACCGGCGGGTTCAGGAGATCCACCGCGAGCGGGACAATTGGAACCAGCGCCTTGCCAATGCGGCTCAACAACGTGACGCCCTATCGGCACGCATGGCCGAGACGGACACTGAACTGGCCAGTCTGGACGAACGACCCGGCGAGATAGAGGCCGAGCGCCGCCGGTTGAACGCGCAGATTGAGGAGGCCGAAGTCGCTCGCAAAAAAGCTGCTGATTTGCTGGCCCAGGCTGAGACGGGGCAACGTGCTGCCGACCAACTGGCCACTGCCGCCATCACCCAATTGTCCGAAGCGAAGGAGGGCAGAGCACGCCAGGAAGAACGGCTTGATGCCGCCGTTGCACGTCGCAAGGACGTGGAGGCCCGCATCCGCGATGAGGTCGAATGCCCACCCGGCGAACTTTTCTCGCGCACGGGCCTTGAAGCCGATGCCGCAATGCCAGAAATCGAAAGCGTTGAACGCAAACTTGAGAAGCTTCGCGCTGACCGCGATCGTCTTGGGGCAGTCAATCTGCGGGCCGAGGCCGAGCAAGTCGAGATCGCCGAAAAGCGCGATAGTCTTGTGTCCGAGCAATCCGAACTCATCGAAGCCATCGCCAAGCTGAGGGGAGGCATTGGGGCGCTTAACCGGCAGGGCCGGGAGCGATTGCTAGCGGCGTTCGATGAGGTGAACGGACAATTCACGCGCTTGTTTACCCATTTATTTGGCGGAGGTACCGCCGAACTTCAGTTGGTGGAAAGCGATGACCCGCTGGAGGCAGGGCTGGAGATTTTGGCTCGGCCTCCCGGAAAGCGCCCACAGACCATGACGCTTCTATCGGGCGGCGAGCAGGCGCTGACGGCCATGGCACTGATCTTTGCCGTGTTCCTCACCAATCCGGCTCCCATCTGCGTGCTTGATGAAGTGGATGCGCCGCTGGATGACCATAATGTTGAGCGTTTCTGCAATCTGCTTGATGAGATGGTGTCGTCCACGGACACGCGCTTTGTGATCATCACCCATAACCCCATCACCATGGCGCGAATGGACAGATTGTTCGGAGTGACCATGGCCGAGCGCGGCGTGAGCCAGATCGTCTCCGTCGATCTTCAAGCCGCTGAGCAAATGGTTGAGGCCAGCTAGCCAGCATTGTGGCGCTGCACCATCTAGCCATCCCGCCCGCCATGTCCTAGGTCTGAAGCTCCAGGAGAGTATGGGACGGACAGATGCTAGAGACCCCATCACGGGATATGTGGGTGCTGCCTTTCGGGCGGGGGCGCCGGGGTTCGCCCGTTCCCAAGAAAACGGTGGCAGGTGCCCGGGGCAACCGGCTTGTCCGCATGGCGCATCAGGGGTTGCCAGTGGCCCCGGGGATCATTTTGGGAACCGCCTTCTGCGAAGCCTATTTCGACGGTGATCGCTCATTTTCGGCCCGGGCGTTGAAGCGCTTGCAGGATGAGGTGGCGACCTTCGAACGCCATTTGCGGGAGAATCAGAATCTTGATTTTCCCATTCGTGTGGCCGTGCGCACGTCGCCGGTTGTTAAGGTGCCTGGTCTGGCGCCCGCGCGCCTGGACATTGTTTTGGACGGTACACAAGGTGCCCGTGACAAGCTGATACATATCATCACCGAGGCGTTTGACAGCTGGGGCTCAGAGCGCGCCGAGCTCTTTCAACGCCTCAATGACGAGGCGGCCCGCACCGGCATGGCCGTTATCGTCCATGCTATGGGAGAGAATTTTCTGCCGGACGGCAAGTGGATGCGGCTGGAGACCCGTGACCGGACCACGGGCAATTTGACTGAACTTGAAGGCACGGCGTCCCAGCGTGCCGCGCTTGGCGAGTATCGCGATGAGTTGGAGCGCCATTTTGGCGAGGCCGTGATTTTCGAAGCCGTTGTATCTCCCCATGGCGGCATGATTGTCGATGCCGAGCGTCAGCGCATGCCGGGTGCTGCAAGTCTGCGCACCGCAGTGGATTTGGTGGGGCGCGGCATTCTCACTGAGCGGGAGGCGATCATGCGCATTCCGCCGGCACTGATCGAGGAATTGCTGCATCCGACGGTGGACCCAAATGCGGATGCCGAACCCCTGGCCCATGGCGTTGCCGCGTCACCTGGTGCGGTCTCCGGTCAGATCGTGTTCAACTCTGCCGCAGCCCAACTGAGTCGCTCTCGGGGCGTTTCGGTCATTCTGGTAACGGCTGAAACGGGCCCAGAAGATATTGCCGGAATGAAGAGTGCGGAGGGTATCCTCACAACAAGAGGTGGCATGACCAGCCACGCCGCCGTTGTTGCGAGGGGCTTGGGCAAGCCCTGCATCGCGGGGGCTGTGTCCCTCCGGCTGGATAAGGCATCGGGCACGATTTCCGTGGGAGATCAGATCCTGCGTGAAGGTGACGAAATCACCCTTGATGGTGTGAGCGGCAACATTTTCGCCGGAGCCGTGCCCACCAGGCGACCCGCGCCCAGCGGCGACTTTGAACGCGTGATGGTTTGGGCTGAAGGCTTTTGTCGGATGCAGGTGCGGGCCAATGCGGACACGCCGGCGGACGCCCAGGCCGCAATGAATTTCAACGCAGACGGTATCGGTCTTTGCCGCACGGAACACATGTTTTTCGAGGAGGGCCGCATCGGCGCTATGCGTCGTTTAATCCTGTCCCACAGCGATACAGAGCGGCAGGGCGCATTGGATGAGCTGTTGGAAATGCAGCGTGGCGACTTTCGGGACATCTTCAAAACCATGGCCGGCCATTCCGTGGCCATCCGGCTTTTGGACCCACCGCTGCACGAATTTCTGCCGCGCTCGGACAATGAGATCGCCGGGCTCGCCGCCCAGATGGGTATCGACTTCACCCGGCTGAAAAATCGTGTTGCCGAAATGACCGAAAGCAACCCCATGCTGGGACATCGGGGCTGTCGACTGCTGATCTCACAACCGGAGATCACGCGGGTCCAGGCGCGGGCCATATTTCTGGCGGCGACGGAGGCGGCCCAGGAGACGGGGCGCACGGTGCGCCCGGAAATCCTGATTCCGCTGGTCAGTCTCAAGCGGGAAGTGGACTTTGTGCGCCGGGACATTGATGCGGTCGCCCGAGAGGTTGCCCAGGAAACGGGCCTGCCGCTCCAATATAGTGTCGGTTCGATGATCGAGCTGCCGCGGGCCTGTCTCCGGGCGGCGGCGATTGCCGAGAGCGCGGAGTTCTTCTCCTTCGGCACCAATGACCTCACGCAAACGGCTTTTGGTTTGTCGCGGGATGATGCCGGTGCGTTTCTGGGTGACTACGCTGATATGGGTGTGATGGAGGCGGACCCCTTTGTGTCCGTTGATGCAGATGGTGTCGGCGAGTTGATGGCCATGGCCGTCGAGCGTGGCCGCGCTGTGCGGCCAGATCTGTCTGTGGGCATATGTGGCGAGCATGGCGGCGATCCTGTCTCCATTGCCTTTTGCGAAGAGCTTCAATTGCAATCCATCTCGTGTTCACCCTACCGCGTTCCGGTGGCGCGTTTGTCGGCGGCGCAGGCGGCGTGCCGCTACGCCGCCAGCAGACACCGCCAGGAGGCGGCGGTCCTGGATGCCGCGCGGCAGGACCCGGGTTGAGATGAGCCGGGCCGCCAGCAATGGCGCGGGTAGGGCTGCGCCGCGCTTGATCGGAAATTTCTACCGCCGTCCGGTGGCGCGCTATGCTGGCCTTTGCCGCAATCTGGGCGGTGTGGCGCTTGTGGTGCTGTTGGCGGCCATGGGTTTGTTTCGTTTTCGATTCATTGAAGCGACGCAGTTTTTGTGGGCCATGGGCGCGGTGGTGGCGCTTGGTTTGTTTGCGCTGTTTGCAGCTCTTGCGGCCATGCGCGATATTTTCGACCAGGATGCGGCTGGGTCTGGCCGAACAGCCTGGGGCGTTCTGTTTGCAGTGTTGGCATTGGCCCCGCTCATCTGGTCGGGCACGCAGGCCATCATTCACCCAAAGCTTAATGATGTAGCCACTGACGCGCTGGATTTTCCGGCGTTCGATGCGCTCGTGGCCCGCCGCGCCGGCACGCCATGGCCGTCCGGGCAGTTAACATCACAGAGTGCCGGGCTGCTGCGTGAAGCCTATCCCGGTCTGGGGCCCCATGGCTATTCCACCGACTTGGATCGTGTGGCACAGGCGGTGGCCAAGTTGGGGGAACTTCGGCGGTGGGAGACAATCGCAGCGCCTGCGATTGCACAGGCCGAACCTCAACGTGCCAGCGGCGAAGTTCCGCTGCCACGCTCACCCCAGAGGGACGCACCTGACGAGGCCACTAGCACGCTTTTGTTTGAATTTGTCGACCGGTCCCTGATTCTTAACGTGCCAACAGATGTTGTGGTCAGGCTTTCCCAGATTGAAGACATTACGGCGGTTGATGCCCGCGCCGCGGGTCGCCACACTGCCCACGATCTTGGACGCGGAGCCGCTATTCTGACGTCGTTTCTAAACGAGCTTGATATTGAATTGCTTGGCGTTGCCGGGGAGGGTTCGTTTACAGTCGATGATGACAGCGAGGAGGCAGACGCATTGCCGGTTCCTCAATCCAGTGATGCCTTAGCACTTGAGTAAAACTGTTCGCGCGCTGCCAGAGACCCTCCACCTGATCGTGCCTATTGCCCTGCGGGAGGTGATGGAGCACTTGCTTCCGCACTATCAGCGTCAGAGGGGGCACGCCTTTCAAGTGGTGCATATGCTCAACCCAGAAGTGCCAGCCTATATAGATGCAGGTGCGGTTTGGGACGTCGCCATAACCAACCCAAACTATGTGGCGCAGATCATTGCCGCCGGTCATGCGGTGGCCAAAACGCACAAGCCGTTGGGGCGTGCACCACTTGCATTTGCAAAATTTGGCAAAGCGGAGGGTGAACCCGCGTCGGCGCGCCGGGCGATTGCTGATCTTCTGTTGGGGAGTGGTGCCATCGCAATCACCGATGTTGGAACAAGTGGTGACATGTTCCGCAACCTGGCACTGGAACTGGATGTGTGGGAGGCGATCCACAATCGTGTCGTGGGTTTGGAGGGTGGCGGGCCCATGCGCGCGCTCTTGGCTGGTGAAGTCGAGCTGGCGGCACTGCCCTTGACCAATATTGCCCCGGTTCCTCAAGTTCATATTGCGGGTGCTTGTCCGCTGGCGCTGGATGTGCATATCGATCTGTCGATTTGCCAGCACATTGGAGCAAATGATGCTGCCCGCGATTTCGCGGACTGGCTGCTCGATCCGGAGCTCGACGGCCAACTGGAAGCTTTGGGCGCTTATCGATTCAACTTTTGATCAAGGCTGGAAACGGCCGGTCTCCACCAGATGGTCGAGATGGGCTTGCACATTAAGCGCTGCGGCGCCGACGAGGTTTGGAGCGATGTTGGGGTAAAGAATGGCGGCTATGCCGTGGGGGTCCGGGTTGCCCTTTTTGGCCTGCTCCAAAATGGCGCGCTCGCGCATGATCCTGTGGTGCCGAATGGCACGTACCAAAGTGTGTGCTTGCTCCACCCTGCCGCCATGTCCTGGAAAATAGGTACTCTCCGGCCTTTCCAGCAAGTGATCCAGGCTTTCAATATAGTGCCCCATATGGCCGTCCACCGGTGCGACGATTGTGGTGTTCCAGCCCATCACATGATCACCGCTTAGGATAAAATCCGTTGGCGCTCCACGTTTGCGAACGGCCAAACATATGTGATTCTCGGTGTGGCCTGGGGTGTGGATGGCCTCCAGCGTGTACATGTCCGACCCCACAATTTCGCCATGTGCGAGCATGCGGTCAATTTGTAGGTTGTAATCATTGGAACTGGCGAGGGGGTTAGACTCTCCCGGCCGCAATTGCCGGGCAGCGATATGCGGCCCGAACGCGGTCACGGGTGCGCCAAACTGTTCAGCCACCGCTGCCGCGAGTTCAGTATGGTCCCAATGCGTGTGGGTGATGATGATTGCTTCCACGGGGCGGTCTGCCACCGCTCGCTTCAGGGCTTCGGCGTGGCCGGGGCCTTTGGCCTCGCCGGGCCCGGGGTCCACCAGGAGCAACCGGTCTCGCCCCACAAGATAGCTGTTGGTGCCCGTGAAGGTGTAGGCGCTTGAATTGGGCGCCACAACCCGCACGATGCCCGGCGCAACTTCCACCGCCTCGCCGTGGCGCGGGTCGAATTGCGTGCGAAATTTGGGTTCAGATGCCATCAACCCGCACTAGGCCAAGGCACCGTTGCTTGCAATCACCTCGCGACGCTTCATCCGTTCAGCCGCCGTCCTGTGCTCCGGTTGCCGGTGACGGTCAGGTGGTCGAAGCCGCCATTTTCATTGGACCGTCTGCCCACCAGATCGTCCGTTGCCGCGTCTTTCCAGCGATGGCCGATGATTGCGCCATTCCGTGTGCCATCGATCATATTGTTCAAGATCATTGCCGGGCCGACGCCGTTGACCACTGAGACCGCAATGCCGGTTCCCGCATTGCGGACGATGTTGCCGGTGGCCATGACGTTGCGAAGGTTCACGCCCCACCCAAGGCTCAGCCCATAAAGCGGCGCGCCCTCCACAAGATTGCCGGTGACCGATGTGTCCGCTTCGGCGTGGATGCCCCAACCGAAATCTATGGTCTCATTTGTGTAGGGCCCGATGGTACCCAAATTGCGAACGATATTGTTGGAAATCACGGCCAGACGGCCGCCATCATTGAAGTTGGTGCACGATATGCCGCCGGTGCCGCCATCAATCAAATTGCCATTGACGATGGAGCCTGAGAATCCGAACTCAACATAGATGGCGGTTTCGCCCGACCGAATGCAGGTGTTGGCGGTGATACGGCTATTGTCGCCGGCATTCACGCGCACGGCTGAAAAAGCGCAGTCGGCCAGCCAATTGTCGTTCACTGCCACATTGTGGGCTCGGAAGATGTTGATGCCATTGCCGTGTGGGCCGGTGCCTCCAGACTTTGCGCCGATCCGCTCCACCCGGTTGCCAAAAATCTGTGTCCCGTCTTCGCCCGCCGTCCAACGCCAGACATAGATGCCGCCATCGGCGCAGTCATGCACATGGTTGTTGCGGATGGACAGGCGGGTTGCTTCAACAGATTTGATGCCGGCATTGCCCGCCGCGCCGGTCACTTCGCATCGATCAATATGCCCGCCGCTGCGCTCCAGCGAAATGCCGATCGCAGACGAGCCTGTGACGATGCAATCTTCCATCTGAAGGTTGCGCGTGTTGGCGACTGTGACCAAGCCGGGGGCGTAGGGCTGGAGTGGCAAATTGGCGCCATCAAGCACGAGGCCAGAAAGCTGGATGTGATCTCCACCCAGGGACGACAAAAAGTGACCGCCGCCCGTGTACACCAGTCGCGTCGCGCCGCGCACACCTATCAGCCTGGTCCGGGATGGAAGTGTGATGTTGGAAACGTTGTAACGGCCCGGAGGCAGAAAGACCTGACGATTTTCGAGCGCCGCGCCGTCAAGAATTGCCTGGAGTGTGCGGCTTTGGTCATCAGCGGTGCCGGGGCGCAGTCCGCCGTCAAGGGCGTTGTAGCTTCCGCGGAGTTGGGCCCGCCCCAGAATGCCCGAACCCAGCCGCGGACGCTGTGCCTGTTGTGCCAACACCGGTCCACACATTAATCCAAATGTCCCGAAAAGAGACATTTTCAGAGCGGTTCTACGGGTCAATTGGGTGATCATACGACATCACTCGCAAGGACCATGCCATATGAACCAAATGCGGTGGGCCCGATATTGGATAAGGGCCCGCCGCAATTAACCGTGTTGGGCCGCTATCAGATGAACTGGCTGAGGCCCGGGATCTCGTTGATGATGGCGTCGACCGTGTCATCACCGGCTTTTTCCTTGGCGAAAGCGACTGTCTCTTTGGCCACGCCGGAGACTTCGCCCATGCCAAGGCCAAGGCCCATCAGCTGTTGGCCTAGGCCCATAACACCGCCGCCGCCGAGCATGCCGGCAGCCATGCCCATCAGACCGCCGCCACCGCCGCCTTCCGCAACATTTGCAATCATGCTGTCAGCGCCCGGCAGCGCTTCCATCATGGCTGAAACCTGATCTGACGGGCCTTCTGATTTGAGAAATCCCAAAATCATGCCAACGGCTTGGGTTGCAGTTGCTTCTTCAATGCCGACGGCTGCGGTGATGCGTGCGATGAGTTCTTCCATAATGTCCTCTTTAAGTCCTGATGGGGGCCGGTGTGTTTGTTTGACGTATACGTAAAAAATGTCCTGTTCTCTATGGCCTCGGTGTCCAAGAGTTGCAAGACAGTTTGCTGGCAGTTTGATCACTGGCAAGATGCGCCATATAGCTGGCTCAACGATTGATTGCGGCATAGCGCGGACGAGGAAGAACTTATGGCGAAATCGGGTAGCGACTGGGGTGGTGCCGGAGACGCCAAAACCATTTTTCTTGGGGGCAGTCGGCACCCCGATGACAGTTTTCAGAAGCAGGAATTTCTGCAGCTCAAGCTTGCCAATCGGCACGGCCTGATCACCGGCGCGACTGGCACGGGGAAAACCGTGTCGCTACAAATTCTTGCCGAGGGCTTTTCCGACGCTGGCGTGCCCGTGTTCTGCGCCGACGTGAAAGGCGATTTGTCGGGTCTGTATGCCGCTGGCGAGGCCAAGGATTTTTTGGCTGAACGGGCGGAGACGATCCGCTTTGATGATTATGAGTACGGTGCGTTTCCAACAATCTTCTGGGATCTGTTTGGCAAGCAGGGCCACCCGATCCGGACAACTGTTGCTGAAATGGGACCACTGCTTCTCGCACGTCTGATGGATTGTACGGACGCTCAGGAAGGCGTGCTCAACATCGCCTTCAAAATGGCCGATGATGAAGGCCTGGCGCTCTTGGACCTCAAGGATCTTCGCGCCGTCCTCAACTACATGTCCGATAACGCTAGGGAACTGTCCGGTGAGTATGGGAATGTTTCCAAATCATCGGTGGGCGCCATTCAGCGCGATCTGCTGGTGCTGGAGCAACAGGGCGCAGAGCATTTCTTCGGCGAACCGGCGCTGGACATTAAGGACCTCATGCGCACGACGCGGGATGGCCGTGGGGCCATCAATATTCTGGCGGCAGACGAGCTGATGATGTCGCCGCAACTCTACGCCACCTTCCTGCTGTGGCTATTGTCAGAATTGTTTGAGGAGCTGCCGGAGGTGGGCAATCCCGACAAACCCAAGCTCGTCTTCTTTTTCGACGAGGCGCATCTGCTGTTTGACGAAGCGCCCAAAATTCTCGTCGAGCGGGTTGAACAGGTCGTCAAGCTCATCCGCTCCAAAGGTGTGGGCGTTTTCTTTGTGACGCAAAATCCACTGGATGTGCCGGACGGGGTGCTCGCGCAATTAGGCAACCGCATTCAGCACGCGCTCCGGGCTTACACTCCGCGTGAGCAAAAGGCGGTTAAGGTGGCCGCCAGCACGTTTCGGCCCAATCCGGAGTTTGACAGTTTCGAGACGATCACCCAGCTCGGTATTGGTGAAGCACTTGTGTCCACACTTGAGAAGAAGGGCGTGCCATCGGTCGTCCAGCGCACGCTCATCCGCCCACCATCGTCACGCATGGGCCCGCTCACGCCAAGCGAGCGCAAAGATGCCATGGCCAACAGCCCGGTTGGCGCAATGTATGACGACGCTGTGGATCGCGAGAGTGCTTATGAACTGCTCAAGAAACGCGCCGCAGACGAACTTGAGCGCGAGGAAGCCCAGCGCGCGCGGGAAGATGAAGAGCGGCAGGAAACCGGTCGGATGAAGCGGTCTCGTTCCGGCTTTCAACTGCCGGACTTTGACCGTGATGATCGACCCACCAAAAAGTCACGGAAACGCTCGTCCTCCAAACGCAAATCGTCCTCCCGCCGCCGCTCCAGCAGGGGCCGTCAGAGCGTTATGGAAACGGCGGCCAAGCAATTGGCCCGCACGGTGTCGAGCCAGATCGGCCGCGCCATCGTGCGTGGTGTGCTTGGCAGCCTGAAAAGGGGGCGTTGAGATGGCGGGCAAGACTTCAGTTTTCTTTCAGGGGGAATGGCTGCAGGGCAACGCGCCGGTCATCGGTGCCATGGATCATGGCGCTTGGCTTGGTTCCAACGTGTTCGATGGGGCTCGCTGGTTCGAAGGCGTGGCTCCCGACCTCGACAAGCACTGCCAGCGAATAAATCGTTCCGCCAAGGCGCTGGGCATGACGCCCACGATGAACCCTACGGAAATGGCGGAGCTGGCCCTTGAAGGCTTGCGTGGTTTTGACGGCAAAACGCCTGTCTACATCCGCCCCATGTATTGGGCTGAGGGCGGCGGCTTTATGGGGGTGCCGCCCAATCCCGACACGACTAAATTCAATATTGCCCTTTTTGAAAGCCCGATGTTGGGTCTTGATGGTATGACTTTGGGCGTTTCAAAATTCCGCCGTCCGACAATGGATTGCATGCCCACCGATGCGAAGGCGGGTGGACTCTACACCAATAATGCCCGCTGCATAATGGATGCCCGGTCCCGGGGGTTCGACAATGCAATTGTGCTGGACGCCATGGGCAATGTGGCTGAAACCGGCTCGACCAATCTGTTTCTCGTCCGCGATGGTGAGGTCTTTACGCCCATCGCCAATGGTACGTTCCTGTCTGGTATCACCCGTGCGCGTGTTATGGATTTGCTGCGCGCCGACGGCGTGCCCATGCACGAGGCCGTGCTGACCGTTGAAGATTTCGAGGCGGGCGACGAGGCGTTTGCCACGGGCAATCATTCCAAGGTTGTACCTGTCACCGGTGTTGAAAGCCGGACATATCAGACCATGGCAATGACAAAGCGCGCTCGCGAACTTTATCTCGATTGGGCGAAATCTGCTGCTGCTTAGGCTCACACATGCTCGCTCACAATCTGAAGCGGCGTTTTCAGAGCCTTGTCAAAAGCCGGCATGTCAGCACCGCCATAGCCCAACAACGCTGCCAGATAGCCTGACCAAAAGGTCACTATGGCGTCAGACTTCCTTGATGCTTGCCGTTGGCGACGGGTTGAGGGTGTGGTTTGCTGTCGATCCAGAAATAAGTGAATGAGCAGACCATGAAAAAGATACTTACCGCCACGGCGGCCTTTCTTATGAGCGCGCAAGCCAGTGCCGCCCTAGATGCCTATGCAGTTGGTTCTGCTGATGCGACAGCGGCCGGTGGTGCTGTCTATGACCTGTTCAGAATCAACACTGATACTGGTGTTGTTTCGACGCTGATGCAGGATCTGTTTGATGGCGCGACGAGCATCGCCAACGTTAAGTCGTCATACGATCAAGCCTCCAAGACACTCGTGCTTCAATATTCGCAGAGCACGCTGCCAGCGACCGAATACACCTCCTATGTCGTCACAATTGATGTGAAGGCCAAGACAATTTCTGACCCGGTTGAGTTGTCCGGCGTGGGGCCGAACTTTCTCGTTGACCACTTCAACGTGGATTTCTCGAGCCAGTGCCCTGGAACAATCTGGGCATCGAATGTTTTCCCTGGAGCTATGGGACAAGCTCTAGGTGCAACTGCAATTGTGGGGTTTCCAAATGGAGACCCTTCGTCCTTTTCAGGCTTTGGCAATTGTGGCTGCAATCCTGATCACGTGACGCCAGACCGTTATTCGGAATGTGATTTTGCTTACAGGGTAGACTAAATTACGCGGCTTCCCACTGGGGTTTGATCACAGCCAGCAGCCTGGTGCCATTTGGCCCAAAAAGCGATTGTATGCCGTGATAAACGCCGAGTTCTATGCGCACCATACCATCTTCATCGCAGTCATGGCGATCAGATCTTCAGCGCAAAGGGCCAGCTTCTCGCGATCAGGCAGTTGTTTGCATCTGCGAAGCTTCGCGTCTTGCGTGGTACAGCTTTGCAAAAGCTCAGCCAGAAACTGTTCGCGCCAATGCCGGTCTTTCGGCTCTGTTTTAAGTTCGCGCTTCGCTGTCAGATCAATGCCATGCACCCATAACGCCGACTCAATTGGCTTGAGTGTTTTTGGATGGCAGTTGAAAGTTGCCGAGCGGTTGCTGCGGTCACTTCCCGCAGGGCCCGGTGTTCCTATATGTAGCCAGAGTTACCAATTAGCGGAGAAACCCATGGCCTTTGAACTTCCGGAACTGCCCTACGCCTATGACGCGTTGGCCCCCTACATGTCTGCTGAAACGCTCGAGTTTCACCACGACAAACACCACATGGCCTATGTGACCAAGGGCAATGAAATGCTCGATGGCAAGGGCATGGATGATACGTCGCTGGAAGACATCGTGCGCCATGCTGGAGCCAATGATCAGGCGCTGCTGAACCAAGTTGGTCAGCATTACAACCACATTCATTTCTGGCAGTGGATGAAGCCAAATGGCGGCGGAACGTCTCTGCCGGGCAAGTTGCAGGCAGCCATCGACAGCGATCTGGGCGGTTATGACAAGTTCAAGGCTGACTTCATGGCCGCTGGCGCTGGCCAGTTCGGTTCAGGCTGGGCATGGCTTGCGGTGAAGGATGGCAAGATCGAAGTGATGAAAACCGCCAATGGCGATAACCCACTAACCCATGGCGCAAGCCCGATCCTTGGCTGCGACGTTTGGGAGCACAGCTATTACATCGACTATCGCAATGCTCGTCCGAAATATTTGGAGGCATTCGTCGACAATCTCATCAATTGGGAACATGTCGAAGCAATGTACGAAGCTGCAACTGCTTAAACTTCCTGTAGCATTTCAATTTTGGAAGCCGGGCCGCGCGCCCGGCTTTTTCATTTGTCAGCAATTTGGTTTGTGCCCGTTAACCAGAAAACAGCAAAGCCGCTGTTTTGCGCCTGTTTTTACCTCTGCCATACCCGATTCAGCGTGCCCTTAGCCTGCTCTTCAGATTTTCGATGTCTGTTTGCTCGCAGGTTTGCAGGAGCCAGGTAAAATGCAGTGGATCAGTTTTGCTACCGCGTCGGTCAACATCACCATTGCCGCGATGTTTTTTGGCGGCTGGGTCATGACCAAGCACCGAATGCTGCTGGGATACGCGCTGAGCTACGCGTTCTACACGGTGGGTTTTGCCTGCTTTGCGATCCAACATCTGAACCCTTTGATCGTCCATTTTGGAAACGGTGCTTTGATCGTCGGAACCATGGTTCTGGCCTATGCTTTGGCACAAAGATCACGCTGGCAGCTGGACGGTTTTAGTTGCCTTATTATTTCAGGCTTGGGCGTTTCAGCCATTCTACTGGGTGTGTCCCTTGGAAGCCCACAGGTGGGCTATGTCGGCGTATACGGTTCTCTGGGGCTAACGACGCTGATGGCTGCACGGGCGGGCCACGGTGCTCGGCCCGGCGACATTCTGGAAAAAACGGTTGTTTGGACCCTCTACGCCGTTGCCGCCATCATGCTGAGCAATCCACGGTTCCTCAACGGCTTCATGCCGGACATGGTGCCGTTTGAGTTTGCAGAGGGCAGCTGGGCCTTCTATGCCACCGTCTGGATCATCATGTCTCAATTGTTGGCTGGTTCGCTGATCGCTCTGGCAATGCGCGACGTGATCCAAAGGGCGCAAAAAGAGGCCGTTATCGATCCGCTCTCCGGCCTGCTTAACCGCCGAGGCTTCAACGCGGCCCTCAATCGAGACCATCGCAAGGGCGACAGAGCGGCCTTGGTGATGGTCGATATCGATCACTTCAAAGCCATCAACGATCAGCTCGGCCACGACGTAGGTGAT
>JBCBZX010000406.1:0-2379 GCA_039815105.1 Pseudomonadota bacterium | reverse complement strand
GAGAATTGGGAAGGCCATAGCCGCCAACGGCGCGCAAAATGTAACCTCGAGCCCGCAGCGCCTCATAGGCCTCAAGCGCGGTCACTTTCGCCGAATTTGGAAAGGTCAGCAGCACGAAATTGCCGACACTTGGCGCCACATCCAGACCCAAAGCTTCCATACGCTCAGTGATCCATGGCAACCACTCATCGTTATGGGCCACCGCCGCATCTATGTGGGAAATATCTGCAATTGCGGCACGGCCGGCGGCTTGCGCGGCGGCGTTCACGTTGAAGGGGCCACGGATACGGTGCAGCACGTCGATGATGGCACGGGGGGCGTACATCCAACCAACCCGCAACGCCGCCAAACCATGAATTTTAGAGAAGGTCCGGGTCATCACCACATTGGTGGCATCTGAAACAAGATCCATTCCGGCGCTGTAATCATTGCGACGCACATATTCGGCATAGGCCCCGTCCAGCACCAACAATACGGTTTTGGGCAAGGCCGCGTGCAGGCGCCGCACCTCATCAAAGGGCACATATGTCCCGGTCGGAGTGTTGGGGTTGGCCAAAAAGACCATGCGGGTTCGCTCAGTCACACAGGCCAAAATCTTATCGACATCTGCCGTCAATTCGGTTTCCTGCGCCACAACTGGCGTGGCGCCGGCACCGACAATCGCGGTGCGGTACACTAGAAAACCGTGCTCTGTGAAAATACCCTCATCCCCTGGGCGCAGATAAGCGTTGGCGAGCAGAGCGAAGAACTCATCAGACCCGTTGCCACACACAATATTGTCCGGGTTCAGCCCATGCACATCGGCAATCGCCTGGCGCAATTCCACGGCCCCACCATCGGGATAGTCAGCCAGGTTTTGAGCCTCGCTCTGAAACGCCTCGATTGCCTTTGGGCTGGGCCCCAAAGGTGTTTCATTGGCGGACAATTTGACAGTCTTATCCACGCCCTCAACAGATGAGGAGCCTGGCACATAGACGTGCAACGGCATCAACTCAGAACGGGGTTCAGGTGCTGCTGCAATATTGGTCATAGTTTATGCCTTTGGTGGCGCATTGATCTTCAGCGCAACTGATAGTGCGAACGCTCCACAATGCAAAGGCGGCACAATGAACATAAGCCGTCTTGGGAACATAAGCGGTCCTGAGAACATAAGCGGTCCTGAGAACGTAACCGGTTCTCAGCCCAGTCCGCTTGACGACATAGTGCACGCGGGCCTAGCAAACCGCTCGGATAAAAAGGTGAGTGAGAAAATCTTGAGCGAATTGACCAAATCCGGCCGTAGCGAAGTGCACGAACCTTCGAGCCACGTCGCCTTTTTTGGCGAAAACGAGCCGTTGCGTGTGGATGCAGGCAGTGAAATCGCCCCCTTCCAAATCGCCTACCATACCTATGGCACGTTGAATGAGGATGCCTCGAACGCCGTTCTTGTTTGCCACGCTCTCACAGGCGACCACCATGTGGCCAATCAACATCCGGTCACAGGCAAACCCGGCTGGTGGGAGCGGATGATTGGTCCCGGCTGCCCGATCGATACCGACCGGTTTTTTGTCATCTCATCGAATGTTGTTGGCGGTTGCCTTGGCTCAACCGGACCGGCGAGCATCGACCCGGCCACGGGCAAACCTTACGGGATCAATTTGCCCATCATTACAATTCGCGACATGGTGCGGGCGCAGGCCATGCTCGTGTCCAAACTCGGTATTGACCGACTGTTCGCCGTGATCGGCGGCTCCATGGGTGGCATGCAGGTGCTGGAGTGGACCCACAGCTACCCAGAGCGGGTGTTCGCCGCCATCCCCATCGCGACCGGTGCGCGACATTCGAGCCAGAATATCGCGTTTCACGAAGTGGGCCGCCAGGCCATCATGGCGGATCCCAATTGGCACGGCGGTGATTATGTGAACCACGATACAATCCCCCGAAAAGGCTTGGCCGTCGCCCGCATGACGGCCCACATCACCTATCTGTCAGAGAGCGCATTGCAGCGAAAATTCGGGCGCAATTTGCAAGATCGGGATGCGCTGACCTTTGGGTTCGACGCTGACTTTCAGATCGAAAGCTATCTCCGGCACCAAGGGATGAGTTTTGTCGAGCGCTTCGACGCCAACTCATATCTGTATATGACCCGCGCCATGGACTATTTTGACATTGCCGAAGAACATAATGGCAAGCTGGCGGAAGCGTTCATGGGCACCAGTACACGGTTCTGCGTGATGGCCTTCAGCTCTGACTGGCTGTTTCCACCGGAGGAGAGCCGTGCCGTGGTCCACGCGCTCAATGCGGCTGGTGCCCGCGTATCATATGTCGAGATTGAGACCGATAAGGGCCACGATTCCTTCCTGCTGGATGTGCCGGAAATGTACGATGCTGTTCGCGGTT
>JBCBZX010000357.1:0-3038 GCA_039815105.1 Pseudomonadota bacterium | reverse complement strand
GTGACTTATTCATCAGCAGTAGACGATATTGAAATAAAACACACCGCACATTCAAGAAAAGGCTTTGCCAGCGGAGCCCCAGCTCGTCGGGCAATGCCGTTCGGGGCCGCAATAAGGGCCTGTTGGAGGCCCGGGGCGAATATGTGGCATTTCTAGATAGCGATGACATTGCCGACCCTGAGCGACTTCGACTGAGCGTCAGAGCTCTGGAAGAGGGCAGAGACGTGGTTTATGGCGCATGGCGCGCACGCCTGGACGGCAGCAGACCTGTCGAGAATTTGGTCGATGGTCAGGTTGTCCGAAGCCCCCACAGCAACGCAAAAGCCCTGCGCCATACCTGCGTACCGGAGCAAAGCACTGTTACTCTTCGGCGAAGCTTGGCGCTCGAATTCGGCTTTCTGAAATCCAGCATGGAATATCGCGAAGATCACGAATTCTGGGCGAGATTATCTCATTTCGGCGCTCGTTTCTTCGCTGTGCCCGATGTGCTCACCACGCTACGCCTGCACAGTGGCAACAATGAACTGAACTTCAAACAAGGGGATGAAGTTTGGCGGAAAAGACTTGAGACCGAATTTAGAAGGAAGGGCGTTATACCAAAGAAAATCGTCTACCTAATGGCCGGCTTGGGCATTGGAGGTGGAAACATCGTTATAGCGCAGCACGCCAGAATACTCGCCGAAGCAGGTCACGACGTCACAATCGTATCTCTTGGCATCGACCAGTCCGTGCCCGACTGGCTTCAATCCTACAAAGTGCCGGTTGTTTTCATGAGCGAACCATCGTCGCGGGACAAGCTTGAGCGCATCGACATTTTGTTTGCGACCTTTTGGACCACCTATTTCGATCTACCCACCTTCCAAGCCAAACATCAGGTATATCTAGTTCAATCAGACGAGAGGCTTTTCGACGCAAACAATGTGTCAAAAGTGGAAGAGACCGTTCGTGGTATGAACTCCTTTGTCACCATTTCGGGCTGGTTGGTGGACCTATTGAAGTCCGAGTACAGCAAGACCGAAATTTACCATGTGCCGAACGGGGTTGACGGCAGCATATTCTTTCCTGCTGAAACGAGTGATGCCCGATCCTTCAAGGGGGGCATTTTTTCGAAACGAAAAGACCGCCCACGCATCCTTATCGAAGGAAACTTTGGAAGCCCCCTCAAAGGTATTGCCGAAGCCTTCGCGGCGCTGGAGCCGTTGGATGTCGATATCCTGTTCGCAACCAACTCAACCGATGTTCAGTCTTTGGGTCGCGCCGAAGTTTACAACAATCTCAGCGCCACAGACATGGCAGATCTGTACAGGCGCTGCGACATCATGCTGAAGATGAGCAAGGTGGAGAGTTTTTGCCTACCCGCCCTCGAAGCCATGGCGTGCGGGTGTGCGGTTGTGGTTGCGGAGCCCGCTGGCAATATCGAGTTTCTCGAACATGAGAGAAACAGCCTTGTCGTCTCCAGCCCGTCCGACATTGAAGGCGCGCGTGCGGCGGTCAGCAAACTGATTGCAGATCGCAAATTGCGAAACAGCCTGATAGCCGGCGGCCTCAAAACAGCGCAACAGCACTCGCTCGATAAGACACGACTCGCTCTTTTGGAGGCCATTGATGAGTTGGTGGAAGGCTGACGTCAGCACCTGACTGAGTTTAGAACTCCGATCAGCGGACCAGATGCCTGGCAAATTTCAAAAGGATGGTGGGCGATACTGGGATTGAACCAGTGACCCCTGCAATGTCAATGCAGTGCTCTCCCGCTGAGCTAATCGCCCATCCTTGTGCGCCCTGCCAATCATCTTCGAAGCAGCGGCTGGAGATACAGGGATACACCACAGGTGCCCCGCGCTGGTCAAGCAGGCATTTGCGCAAATGGCAGACCGTTTGGCTTTAGTGCTAGGCCGCAGCCAGCATACGCTCCACTTCCGATACCAGCTGCTTGAGGTGAAAGGGCTTGGACAAAACCTTGGCGTTTTTGGGCGCGTTGGAATCAGGGTTCAGGGCAACGGCCGCGAAGCCAGTGATGAACATGACTTTGAGGTCCGGATCCAGCTCAGTGGCTTTGCGCGCCAACTCTATGCCGTCCATCTCCGGCATCACAATATCGGTCAATAAGAGCGAGAACGGCTCTTCGCGCAGGCGCTCATAGGCGCTGGCACCATTATCATAATCGGTAACATCGTAACCCGCCTGCTCCAACGCTTTCTTGAGAAAGCGGCGCATATCGTCATCATCTTCAGCAAACAGGATCTTGTTCATCGGGCTTTCGCTTGAGGCTGGAACGTGGGCTGGTGTTGAGCGCAGTGTGACTGCGGGCGGTAAATCAATCGCTAAGTGCGTGCATTTTGTTGCAATTTTCACCGATGTTGCCACCAGTGCCGCTAGGCCGCGCCCAAAGCGGTAGACTTGCCGACTGGGCGCTGGCAAATTGCAATTATGTCAAAGCATGCGGGCAATTCGGGAAGTAGTGCTGGGTTCAGACCCCACGAGCAGGGCTTGGAGACGATGCCCCCGCTGCAGCAATACGAACCCGCAACCCACGCTGCACCACTCGTCTTTTCGTCCCCGCATTCAGGCAGGCATTATCCGGCACATTTTCTTGCATCTTCACGTCTTGACCGACACACGCTTCGCGCGTCGGAAGACTTCTTTGTGGACGAATTGTTTGGACCCTGCGTTGAGTTGGGAATGCCCCTCATCGCTGCCAATTACCCCCGCGCCTATATCGACCTCAACCGGGAACCTTTTGAGCTGGATCAACGCATGTTTTCCGACCGGCTGCCGGGGCACGCCAACACACGTTCAGTACGTGTGGCCGGGGGCTTAGGCACGGTGGCGCGAGTTGTCTCGGAGAATAGAGAAATCTATTCCGCGCCCATTTCAAGCGGCGAGGCCTTTGACCGTATTGAACATGTCTACCGCCCCTTCCATGACAATCTCAGGCGCACGCTGGCCCGCACCCATGTCAGCTTTGGCCGAGCTGTGCTGGTGGACTGCCACTCCATGCCCTCCGGCCAGCGGTCGAGCCAGCGAACCGGTCAACGTTC
>JBCBZX010000179.1:0-6237 GCA_039815105.1 Pseudomonadota bacterium | reverse complement strand
GACGCCTTCGTTGCCCACCTTCTGCATGGCGTGCGCGATCATCTCGCCCACTTCCTTGTCGCCGTTGGCGGAGATGGTGCCAACCTGGCCGACTTCGTCAGAGGTGTTGATGGAGCGCGAACGGCCGGTGAGGTCGTTGATGGCCTCGGTCACGGCAAGATCGATACCGCGCTTCAGGTCCATGGGGTTCATGCCGGCAGCAACGCTCTTGGCGCCTTCGCGGACGATGGACTGGGCCAGCACAGTGGCTGTCGTTGTGCCATCGCCGGCCATGTCGTTGGTCTTGGAGGCAACTTCGCGCACCATCTGTGCGCCCATGTTCTCAAACTTGTCTTCGAGCTCGATTTCTTTAGCAACCGACACACCGTCTTTGGTGATGCGTGGAGCACCAAAAGACTTTTCGATGACGACGTTACGGCCTTTTGGGCCGAGGGTGACTTTGACGGCATCGGCCAGCACATCGACGCCCATAAGCATCTTGTCGCGGGCGGAACCGCCGAATTTTACTTCTTTAGCAGCCATGGATTTCTCTCATGTTGAACGGCCATGCCATGCATGACCTGAATTTGGAAAAGGGCACAATGGATGCGGCGCTTAGGCCAACACACCCATGATGTCGGACTCTTTCATGATCAGCAGGTCTTCACCGTCGATCTTTACTTCAGTGCCGGACCATTTGCCGAACAGCACGCGGTCGCCTGCTTTGACGTCCAGTGCGGTCACTGTGCCATCTTCGGCGCGGGTGCCATTGCCCACGGAGACGACTTCGCCTTCGGAGGGCTTTTCTTTGGCAGTGTCAGGGATGATGATGCCACCAGCTGTTTTTTCTTCAGAATCGACGCGGCGCACTACAACGCGGTCGTAAAGGGGACGAAACGCCATTTAGCGAATTCCTCTTGTTCGGTTTTTCAAAATACGAAGGGCCAACCCACTTTGCGGATCGGCCAAACCAGGACGGTGAATTGTGTTCACCTGCTCTGTTGGCACTCGCTTCTATGGAGTGCTAACCGAGCGCACCGCAGATAGTAGACGCGCCAAACCGAGTCAAGGATTTGTCGTCGCAAAAAGGTCGAAATTTGACCTCGAAGCAGAAAGGGCCGCTCTGCAGAGCGACCCTTTTGCTTGTGCCTTTGAACTCATTTGAGAACGGGGCAAGTCGGTGATCGCTTTAGCTGGCGATCGACAATTGTGCGAGGCTCCGTCCAATCGCTTTGAACACCGTCTTCAACTGCGTCGCATCTGGTGCGTGGAAGTAGTGGGTGCTGGGGTCGGTTGCACAATTCTGGAAGGTCGATCTTGCCGATGAACCAGCACCGCTGCCGAAGGTGATGGCATAGATTGTGACACCGGCCTTTTTCTGTTCCTCACACAATGACATGGTGCGGTTGTCGATGGCTTGGCGACCTTGTGTCCACCCAATGTTCGCGGTGGCCGGGAAGCCCAGCAGTTCCTTGTTCTCCGGTGAGTTCAGGCGGTAGTAGGACGTGTCATCTGACGCGGTGCCCGCCGGATTGTTCTTGGTGCCGCCGCTATCGAACAGCTGGTTCACACCATCTGTCATAATTACGATCGCCTTGCGCCAGTTTGGATCGGTGGCCATTGATGGAAAGCCTGCCGCTGATGGTTTCGCAGACTCGGTGAATGGCTCCCCCGGCGACAGCGTGCGAATGCCCCATGCCAAGCCAGTGTCTGAAATCGTACCACCCCTGTTCCAGGCCACCATTTTTTCGATTGCTTGGTTCAGAACAGCATAATCATTGGTCAATGGCGTGATTGGCTGAGGGCATGCAACATTTGGCCCGTTTTTCTGTCTGTTGCTACGCCGCTCATAGCGTATGTTGTTTGGCTTAGTCCGGTCATACTTATTGTCATCATAATTCTCGTAGTAGAACGGTATCCAGTAGCCGTCTTCTGCTGCTGACGTGTCGACAAGCGCCTTGTATTTGGCATGTTCATATGTGGCGGTCGCAGCGTTTGCGGACGGGCCGATCCGTTCGCGTACACAGCCCTTCCAGGTTTGACGTTCGTAGCCCAAGGCCGCCGAAGACAGCTTCTTTTGGTACGTGTCTAAATTTGGGTCGAAAACAGTACCTGACCCGGTGTGATCACCTTTTGGATGTCCCGGGCCGCGATCAAATGGGAATTTCGGATCGATGATGGTGCCCTTGAGCACCTCGGAACCGGGATTGACTGCAGCGGCGTAGGGCACGATGGACACGCGCAGTCCGACAGGCCGTGACGACGGTGCAACGCCACTTTTCTCCACACCGAACAGAATGTCGGTGAGGTCATGGGTTGCCTGTTTAAGCGCATAGATTTTGCCGCCGCCCCACATGGAGCCGGTATTGTCGAGCACAAGCGACACCATCAAGCCGCTAACGGCGGTCTGTATTTGGGTGTCGACCGTTATGTCGACAGTGTCGATGTTCAAAACACCCATAAAATAGGTCGACAATTGGGTGGAGGCCGTTGCCCGTATGATGTCGCCGGACGATATTGGCAGAGTGACGTTGGGTGCGGTGGTGCCGCTCGAACGATAGTTTGTGCGGGTGAACTCCTGAAGGCGGCTCTCCAGATTCACCCCCGCGTCACTTGTCGAGCCCACCGCCAGTGCGGCGGAGTCAAGAGCAGCTTGAAGTTCAGATTTGGCCAAAAGAACCCGAGAGCCATCCAGACCCAGTCCAACCATCCCGATAAGTGGGATGGAAGCTAGGCCAAACATCATCGCGACATTGCCGCTGGTCTGGCGCTTGAAGGCTGCAATGCGCGATAGGATGCCGCCCTTGCGTTGCTTGGCTGGCTCAGTTGTTTGCGTGTTCGTGTCGGACATGTCTGGCCCTCCAATTTTGTTTTCCGGCGCGGCCGGCGGCTCTAGCTGGTGATTGATAATTGCGCGAGGCTGCGCCCGATGGCTTGAAAAACCGTCTTGAGCTGGGCCGCATCTGGCGCGTGGAAGTAATGGGTGTCAGCGTTTGTTGCGCACTGCCGGAAGGTCGACTGCGCAGTGGATCCAGCGCCGCTGCCGAAGGTGATGGCGTAGATTTGAACGCCTTGCCTTTTCTGTTCGTCGCACATGGACAGCGTGCGCTCGTTGATCTGTGCCTTGCTGGTATTGTTGGACATGTTGGCGGTCACACCGAAATGATCTTTGTAGGCGTCGGTATTGAGTGGGCCGTATGCAGTGTCATCGGAGTCCAGGCCCTCGCCGGTTTTCCAGTCGTAAATATTGTTCTCGCCGTCTGTCATGATGACGATGGCTTTCCGCCATGCCGGATCGCTCGCCATGGCAGGGAAGCCTGGAGCAGATGGCTGAGCGGACTGTGTGAACGGTTCATCGGGCGACAGGGTGCGAATGCCCCATGCCATACCGATGTCAGAGATTGTTCCCCCGCGATTCCAGGCGGTCATGTGCTGCACGCTCGCTGAAAGCGCGGTGTAGTCATTGGTCAGCGGGTGGATGGGATTGCCGCAACCAACATTTGGGCCACGAACATTGTTGGAGTTCTTGGCGTACGGATTGTTGACCGTGCTTGAATCGTTCGGGTTGTAACTATTGTCCACACCGTTGGGGTAGATGAAAGGCTTCCAATATCCATCTTCGGCGCCGGTTGTATCTGCCAGAGAGGCGTATTTCTTATGTTTGTAAATGTTGCCGGGCTGGTCCTGAATTGAGCCACCGGTGCGAGCGCGCACGCATCCGCGCCATCCAAAGCCTTCTGCACCGAGTTTCGCAGTGCTGAGGCCGTTTGCGATGGCCCTTTGTTCGGTGGGCTGTTTGCCAAGCTGGGGGTCGCCCGTGATGGCCGCCTTGGCGTCGGCAACGGCATCCGGACCGAATATTGAACCGGTCTTCGCTTCCTCGCCTACATTCACAACCGCACTGTAGGGCACCAGTGACATGCGCAACCCAACGGGCGGCGAAGCGGGGGCCACGCCGGTTTCAGGCGCTGCGAACAGGATGTCCACCAACTCTTGCGTGGCGGACTTCAGCGCACCGATTTTGTTTCCGCCCCACATGGAGCCCGTATTGTCGAGCACCATCGCAACCATCAGCCCGCTGACCGACATCTGGATTTCGGCATTGACCTCGATGTCCACGGTGTCGATGTTCAGCACACCCATGAAGTAGGTTTGCAGCTGGGTGGTGGCGGTGGCGGTGATCGTGTCGCCAGAGCTGACCGGCAGCTCCACATTGGGCGCGGTTGTGCCACCTGCATGATAATTGGTGCGGGTAAACTCCTGCAGCCGCTGCTCCAGGTTCACGCTGTCATTTTCCGTTGAGCCCACCGCGAGAGCCGCTGAGTCCAGCGCTGCTTGAAGTTCGGATTTTGCCAACAGAACGCGGGAGCCATCGAGGGCGAGGCCAACGCAGCCGATGAGTGGAATGGCTGCCAAGCCGAAAATCATCACGACATTGCCGCTGGAATTGCGTTTGAAGGCCGTGATGCGTGATAGAACACCCGATCTGCCAGCTGCCTTTTTGCCTGAGACCGGGTTTGCCACAGCGTTCTTAACTGCGATGGCCATCAGGCCTTCTCCCAATTGGTGTTCTGTTCAGCGGCCACACCATTGATCTCCATGACGCGTTCGGTCCGGGGGCGGAAGTAGACGATTTTCTCCATGTCATAGGTCTCGTCCGGATCGATGAATGTGTAGGGTGTTGACACGTTCATGCTCATCTTCACACGCAAGATTGTTTCGAGCTTTTCTCCCATGCCTTCCATCTCGGAGGTGTTGATGGCACCGGGGGTCAGTTTGGTGCCTTTGGAAGAGAAACTTCTTTGCCACAGGACGCGGGGCAGGCCCTTTTTAGCTTCAAAGCCCACCGAGGCGACTTCCAGCCGCAGCTCGCCCTTGGTGAACTTTCCCTGCATCGAGTTCCACGCATAGGAAAGAAGGTCTTTAAGCTGAGCGTCCGTCAGTTCGAAGTTCGTGCCTTTGGTTGCAGGCGTGTCGTTTCGAAACTGTGCGATCAAGTCGCCAACCTGGAATGTGTAGCGCTGAAACTGATCCGATGTCTGAAACCGCAACAGCAGTTCGGCAGTGCCGAACGTGACCGTCGCCATGAACGGTAAGAGCATTGCAAATTCAACGGCTGCAACGCCCCGCGTGCCGCGTTTGAATGTCAGCAGGCGGCGCTTCCAGCGAGAGCGGGGCTCCCTGCTGTCCGTTCCGTTTTTAGTGTGCGTATACGTCATAGGTTCAGCCATGAGTTTCTGTTCAGTTGCTCTAGGGACTGGTCAAAAGTTTGGGTTCGTTGCGGGCGACCGAGAAGTTCAACACGATCGAGTTGAGCTCTTCTCCGAGCATCGCATCGTGCATCAGTTTGGTTGTGAACTCGTGCGGCATCGATATGCGCGTCGCAACGATGTCGCCGGTGCCTGACAGATCGAAAGCGAAGTTTTGCGCGCGGCCCGCGACGTCAAAAACCGGATCGGGAAATGCGACGTCGGAATATTGAGCAAAGCGCTTAACATCGACATCGATCATATGGCAGTTAACATATGGATCGGAGATAGAGCAGATGAAATCGCGCAACGCCTCTTCTGTATTACCCGCCCTTTCCAGCTGGCCGGTCTGAATGTAGCGCGACGTTTCGTAGAGTATGTGCTTGAGCCAATTTTGCTTGAAGAAGAAAATTCCGCTCTCCATCGAGAAGAACATCATGCTCATGAAAATCGGACCGACGATCGCAAACTCCAATGCCGTCACGCCGCTATTATCGCGACGAAAACGGCGCAAAATTCCTCGGCGTTTGCCTTTGTGTTGAGGCTGAGAGGGGAATCTCTTGGTCACGCTGCTTCACACCCATTTGGTTTTCGTGACCAAACGTTATGCTAGGGAGCTTGAAATAAGATTGAACGGAAAGATTGTATTTGAAGCTAGGTTTAACGAAGTGAAAACAACATTATCGCTTAGCCCGTTCTGCGTAATGATCTTAGCGCATTTGTCTCCGCCAGCAAAGGTGCGCTTGGCTCCAAAAGGTCTGCTCGGACCGGCTTGGGCTCCGCAAACAGATTTCCCTGGGCGTGTTTGACGCCATACTCCAGGGCACCAACAACTTCGCCTTCAAGTTCCACATCTGTCGCAATGAGCGTCAGGCCGTGCCGGCGGGCATAGTCGGACAGATCTTGAGGATGAATGTCCAAACCTGAAATCTCATCGTCGGCAGTTAATATCTCAACCGGCATTTTGACAGCCGTGAAACCGCGTTTGGACAGATCGCGCGGTTGCATG
>JBCBZX010000081.1:0-11068 GCA_039815105.1 Pseudomonadota bacterium | reverse complement strand
GGGACGCAATCGGCGATCTGCCCGGACAGTTTTTCGGAAGGCCGCTGTCCATGGTGATCATCGCCATGACCTTGATCAGTTTCCTCTATCCATTCATGCCCCAGATCAAACGCCTGGTTCGTAATTCCGGCGGCTCAGACATCGCCGTCAAACCACGCGCCAGCGCCGCCGCCGTGGGGCGCGATCTGATCTCGTTCGCACTGTTTGCCATGGTGGGCCTGGTGGTCATCGTCCAGTCTGCCAACCTCAATGCTGAGGCTGCGGTGTTCCCACGAACCATAGCCATTGGTATGCTGGTGGTGATTGCCATCGCTGTGGTGCGGCTGCTGTTTACCCGCCATGTAACGGAAGAGGCGGTCGAAGGCTCGAACCTGCGCCGCATTGCGGTACCGGCCATCATGCTGGCGGCCGTCGCGCTGTTGGGCACGCTGGGCTTTGCCCTCACCGGTTTGATCATGGCACTGGCTCTTATTTGGCCCGCGCAGCACGGTAGCGCATCCCACAGATATTGGGTGATTTTGGTGACATCTGTCGGCGTGTTGGCGCTGGCGTTCACATATGGTTTCGATGAATTGCTGAGCGTGCCACTGCCCGCGGGTACCTTGTTCTAGCGCGTATTTTGACGCACCGAGGCCATGCCAAATCCCTCGTCATATCTTGATACCCCTAGCCATATTGCGGTTTGGTGCGCTTCGCGCCACCATCAGACCGCCACGCCTGTGAAAGCCTTGCCATGATTGCGGGTCTCAAACCCAAGAGTTTTGCATTTGTGATCATGCCCGGTTTTCCGATGGCTTGCCTGACATCGGCCATCGAACCGTTGCGGGCCTGCAATGAGATCACCGGCACCGACCATTTTTCTTGGCGGGTGGTCAGTGAAGCCGCTACGCGGACAAAGTGCAGCGCCGGAGTAACATTCGACCCCGATATTGGCTTGGCGGAGCTTGCTGGGTGCGACGCGCTCTATTTGCTTTCAACGCCAACTAGCGCGTTCGAAAATGAACGGGCCACCAATGGTGCCTTGCGCTCGCTTGCCCGGCGCGGAGCCATTCTAGGAGCTTTTTCAGGGGGTATTTTCCCCCTTGCCCGTTCGGGCCTTCTGGAAGGGCGGTCTTGCTCCGTTCACTGGGTTTACGAGACAGCCTTCGCGGAACGGTTTCCCAGTGTGTCCGTCAAGGAAAAAATGGTGGTGCGGGACGGACAACTGGAAACCGCGTCAGGGGCAGCGGCGGTGTTTGACCTTATGCTCATCCACGTGGAGGCCGCCTTTGGAAGGGCTGTTGCAACCGAAGTCGCCTGCTGGTTTCAGCATCCATTTGTGCGGGGTGGAGAGGCTGCGCAGCTTGTGCCGACAAAACACATGGCCACCACACAAGACCGGCTGTCCCCGCCTGTGCAAAAGGCCATCGCTCTCTTTGCCAGCCACATTCAAGATCCGATCCGGGTTCAAGACGTTGCAAACCAGGTTGACCTGTCATCGCGCCAGCTCGACCGTATTTTTCAACAGGAGACCGGTCTGGGGCCGCTGTCCTATTACCTTGCCATGCGGATGGAGAAGGCGCGCCAAATGGTGCTGTATTCCCATCAAACCACCGGCGCGATCGCACTTGCTGTTGGGTATGCCAGTCCAGACCCTTTGGCGCGCAACTACAAACGCGCCTTTGGCGTTTCGCCATCGGAGCACCGCCGGATGGCTCGCCGCGGTGCGCCAAGTCAAAGGGCGACAATGTCTGAATAGGATGATTTCTTGTCCGAATTAAAATGATGATGTGCCGCGCCGGTTGCTAAGCTAGACGCCGGAACATTCGGAGCGGGTGATGGGCTATTCTGGCTTCAGGGTCATCAAGGAAGCGTTGACAGGGCATAAGGGCTGGAAGCCCGCTTGGCGCGACGCGGCTCCCCAAGATGTCTATGACATCATCATCATTGGCGGCGGCGGCCACGGCCTGGCGACGGCTTACTACCTCGCGTCAAAGTTCGAACAGAAGAAGGTGGCCGTCGTTGAAAAGGGATGGATTGGCGGCGGCAATGTCGGGCGCAACACAACCATCATTCGGTCCAACTATCTGCTGAGCGGCAATCAGCCATTCTACGAATTCTCCCTCAAACTGTGGGAAGGGCTCGAGCAGGAGCTGAACTACAATGCGATGGTGAGCCAGCGCGGCATTTTGAACCTCATTCACTCGGACCCCCAGCGCGATGCATTTGTCCGCCGTGGCAATTCCATGATCCTGCATGGCGCCGATGCGGAATATCTCACCCGTGAGCAACTCCGCGAGGAGCTGCCATTTCTCAACTACGACAATGCCCGGTTTCCCATCAAAGGCGGCTTGGCGCAAAGGCGTGGAGGCACGGTGCGGCATGATGCTGTGGCGTGGGGTTATGCCCGGGCGGCCGACAGGCTGGGCGTTGATATCATCCAGAATTGCGAAGTCACCGGCATTCGCCGTCAAGATGGCCGTGCGGTGGGGGTGGAGACGTCGCGCGGTTACATCGCTGCGGGCAAAATCGGGTGCGCTGTGGCGGGTAATTCCAGCCGCTTGATGTCCATGGTGGACCGCCAGCTACCCATTGAAAGCCACGTGTTGCAGGCCTTCGTGTCTGAAGGGCTGAAGCCGGTGCTGCCGGGGGTCATCACCTTCGGTGCCGGACACTTCTACGTCAGTCAATCTGATAAAGGTGGCCTGGTTTTTGGCGGCGACATTGATGGCTATAACTCCTACGCCCAGAGGGGCAACTTACCGGTAATCGAAGACGTGTGTGAAGGCGGTATGGCGATCATGCCGATCATTGGCCGCGCCCGTGTTTTGCGCATGTGGGGCGGCGTGATGGACATGTCGATGGATGGGTCGCCCATCATAGATCGAACGGACGTTGAAGGGCTCTATTTCAACGGCGGCTGGTGTTATGGCGGCTTCAAAGCCACCCCGGCGTCCGGCTGGTGTTTTGCCCACCTGCTTGCCACGGGCGCCCCCCACCCCACGGCAACTGCTTACCGAATGGACCGTTTTCAAAGCGGCCGGATGATCGACGAAAAGGGCCAGGGCGCCCAACCGAATCTGCATTAGGCGGGGGACGACACTATGATCATTGAACATCCATTACTCGGCCCACGTGACGCCCAGGAATTCACTTATCTCGGCGACGCATCGATGATTGATCGCCCTGACTGGCAGGCCGATGACGCTGCGGATCTATTCTACAAATGGCTTTATCTGAGGGACAATCCGGCCGGCGAGCACCGCGAATTGTGGTTCCACGAGCAAGGCGACCGGTCTTGGCTCGTCGTCACACGCAACACGGTCACCCACGAGATTTCCAAGGTGGAACTGGCGCGGGATGTCGCGCGCCAAGCAGGGCGATCGAGATGAAGCAGATCAATCGTCTTTCCGGTGGGCAGATCGACCGAAGCCAGACGCTGTCCTTCACCTTCGATGGCAAGGCCTATTGCGGCCATCCCGGTGACACGTTGGCGTCGGCACTTTTGGCCAACAATGTGCGCCTCATGGGCCGCAGCTTCAAATATCACCGTCCACGTGGCCCATTGTCGGCAGGCTCAGAGGAGCCCAACGCTTTGGTGGAGCTTCGGGAGGGTTCACGGCAAGAGCCCAACACACGGGCAACCACTGCGGAACTGTTCGACGGGCTGGTGGCTCGCAGTCAAAACCGTTGGCCGTCTCTGACTTTTGATGTGATGGGGGTCAATGATTGGCTCTCACCATTCTTGGCGGCGGGCTTCTACTACAAGACATTTATGTGGCCAAAACAGTTTTGGGAGAGGCTCTATGAGCCGATTATTCGGCGCGCGGCAGGCCTGGGTTCGCTGTCCATGGAGCCCGATCCAGATCAGTATGATAAGGGTTTCCTCCACTGCGACCTTCTCATCATCGGGGCTGGGCCCGCCGGTCTGGCAGCCGCTCTGACCGCGGGCAGGGCGGGCGCACGTATCATTTTAGCCGACGAAGACTTTCAGTTGGGCGGCAGGCTCAATAGCGAAACCTTCCAACTCGACAATAAGCCGGGCTCGCAATGGGTTGCCCAAGCGCGTGCTGAATTGGAGGCCATGGATAATGTGCGCGTGATGGCTCGCACTGCAATCACCGGCACCTTCGACCATGGCGTCTACAGCGCCTTGGAGCGTGTGAGCGATCATCAGCTCGCCCCCGCGCCGGGCAAGCCACGTCAGACATTGTGGCGCATCACAACCAAGCGTGCGTTGCTGTGTGCCGGCGCCATCGAGCGGGCGATCGCGTTCCCCAACAATGATCGGCCGGGCATTATGCTGGCCAGCGCCTTGAGGGCTTACGCCAACCGTTACGCCGTCACGCCTGGCAGGTGCGTTGCGCTCTTTACCAATAATGATGACGGCTTGCGAACAGCCAAGGATCTAGCGGCCAAGGGCGTGACGATTGCCGCGATTGTTGACACCCGCCGGGATACACCAGCTCTCAGCCCCGACCCAGACATCCGGGCGGAGCATCATTTTCGCGGCGCTGAGATTGTAGATACACGTGGGCACCTGGGATTGAAATCCATCACGGTGCGGACACTTGAAGGCGAACTGAAGACCATTGCCTGTGACGCTCTGGGCGTTTCCGGCGGCTGGAATCCCAATGTTCACTTGGCATCTCACCAGCGCCAGCGCCCGGTGTGGCGGGACGATATTTCGGCCTTCGTTCCCGGCGATGCACTGCCTGCTGGCATGATGGCAGCTGGTGCTGCGCAAGGCGACTTTTCAACCCAGGCCTGTTTGCACGGCGGGACACAAGCGGCGCGAGCTGCACTTCTGGAGCTGGGAATTGAAGCTCCGGCTATGCCCATTCCCGACCAGAGAGGCGAAGGTTCGGCGTTCGGCCAGTCAGCGGTCTGGCACATTGAAAATGGCCGCCGACGCGCCTGGGTGGATCAGCAGAATGATGTGACCGTCAAGGACATTAAACTGTCCCACCAGGAGGGGTTTCGCGCGGTTGAGCATTTGAAGCGTTACACAACGCTGGGCATGGCCACCGATCAGGGCAAAACAGCCAATGTGACCGGACTTGCCGTGATGGCTGAGCTAACCGGCCAAACCATCGCCCAAACCGGCACGACCATGTTTCGACCGCCCTATGCCCCAACCGCAATCGGCGCGTTCGCCGGCCGTCACCGGGACGAGAATTTTCGCCCAGTCCGCAAGACGCCTTCCCATAAATGGGCGCAGGAACGGGGAGCCATATTTGTCGAAACTGGCATGTGGCTGCGTGCCCAATGGTTCCCCCGGCCCGGTGAAACCCATTGGCGCGAAAGTGTGGACCGCGAAGTGTTGGCCACCCGCCGTTCGGTTGGCGTGTGTGACGTCACGACCCTGGGCAAGATCGACATTCAGGGCGGTGACGCCGCCGTTTTTCTTAACCGCGTCTATTGCAACGCCTTTGCCAAATTGCCGGTGGGCAAGGTGCGATATGGGTTGATGCTGCGGGAAGACGGCATCGTTATGGATGACGGGACCACCGCCCATTTGACCCCCAACCACTATGTGATGACCACAACCACAGCCAATGCGGGGTCGGTTTTTCGGCACCTGGAGTTTTGCCGGCAATGCTTGTGGCCAGACCTAGACGTCCACATCATCTCCACGACCGATGCCTGGGCGCAATTTGCAATTGCAGGTCCCAATGCTCGAAACTTGCTGCGCAAAATCGTGGACGCGCAATTTGACCTGTCCAACGAGGCATTTCCCTTCATGGCTTGCGCAGACATCACGGTTTGCAATGGCCTGCGGGCACGGCTGTTCCGCATCTCTTTCTCCGGCGAGTTGGCGTATGAATTGGCGGTGCCGACGGGCTATGGGGACGCTCTCATCCGGGAACTCATGGCGCAGGGCGAGGAATTTGATGTGGTGCCTTATGGCACTGAAGCCCTTGGCGTGATGCGTATCGAAAAGGGCCATGCCGCTGGCAATGAGCTCAACGGAACCACTTCCGCGCTGAACCTTGGCATGGGCCGCATGGTGTCAAAAAAGAAAGACTCCATCGGTTCCATATTATCTGAGCGCGAAGGGATGAACGCCGATGACGCCTTATCCCTCACAGGCTTCAAGCCGGTGGACCCAACTCAAACCTTTGCCGCTGGCTCGCACTTCATCCCCATGGGTGGCCAGGAAATCGCACATAATGACCAAGGTTATATGACGTCGGTCTGTCATTCCCCAACGCTGGGCCACACCATAGGTTTGGGCCTTCTCAAGGCTGGGTCCCAACGCATGGGTGAGCGATTGCTGGCCGTCAATCCATTGATGGGTCAGCGCACTGAAGTGGAAGTCGTCAGCGCCCATTTCGTTGATCCGGAAGGGGAGCGGCTGCGTGGTTGACCTGAAATCAATAGGCCCGCTGGGCAAGGCGGAACCCTTTAGCCAGACGATCGGTACAATCCAAATCATGGAAAACCCGTCATACGCCTTGGCGTCTGTCGCTTGCACGGCCGGGAAGGAAGCCACTTTGCAGGCCGCCGCAGTCAGAACCTTTGGCTTTAGTATGCCGGATGTGGGACAAAGCGCGCGAAACGAAAATGGCGATTGGGGCGCATTCTGGACCGGGCCGGGCCAGTTCATGGTTGAGGCCCCCATGGACCATCATGAAGATATTTCCGCCCACCTGATCACCACGTTTCAGGGTGTGGCCGCCATCACCGAACAGACCGGAGGCTGGATTCGCTTTGACGTTGAAGGCGAAGACTGCATTGAATGGCTCCACCGGCTTTGTGCCGTGGACACTGGAAAACTCCTGGCAGGCAGCGCCGTACGGACGGTGATCGAACATCTGGGCGTCTTCGTCATCTGTGACGCCCCCCAGACACGCTTTCGCATTTATGGCGCAAGCTCGTCCGCCCACTCTTTGCTACACGCCCTGACCAGCGCGGCCCATAGCATTGCCCGAGGGTGATTGCAGATTCTGTGTCGGCTCGATCAGCCCAGCTGATTGAATTTAGTCAAATTCGAACCGATGAGGTTCGCAGGGCGACCAGCAGTCCATACTTTTGCGTGGTCCTGACCATAGCGAGGAGTGGAGGACAAAGTCCGAACTCGAAGCCAATGCGCATCGAGTTGGCAGGCGGCAATGTGCAAACGGAAATAGCGAAGAGTACCGGAGACATTTCGAACCCGCAGGGTTTGCAAGGCCAAGGGCCGTCCGAGCTTATGCGAGGTCCCGACTGGAGCGAAGCCCGAAGGGCGACAGCGCAAAGTCAGAAAATGGCGGAGAGACAGGGATTCGAACCCTGGAGACGGTCACCCGCCCACACGCGTTCCAGGCGTGCGCCTTCAACCACTCGGCCACCTCTCCGCAAGAGCTTTCGCTCTGAACCATGCCCTGGTTGATGAGCATGGTTGAAGAGAAGCGCACGCCTCTCTTCAAATGACAAGTCCGGCGAGCCGGGCTTGTGTGCGCCTTCAACCACTCGGCCGCCTCTCCATCCCAAGGCTGAGCCTCGTTTTGGAGTTGGAGCCCTCGCTCCAAACCGCACCCCGGTTGCTGGGCACAGCGCTTCGTCGCCATTTTTTGCGCGGCCAAACTCTCTAGCGAGCAGTGTGCACACATTGTGCTCTCACTGTCGTGTTCGCTTTTGAGGCCGTTTGATTGGCGCGCCAGTCTCGGTTGCAATAAGCACATATCATCCGGCGAAGCTGGCGCAATATACAAACCGATTGCATGGATGCAAGCGGCCATATGACAGAAAGAAACCCGCAATGGCATTTGTGAAAACATGTTTCCGCTGGCTGGCGGCCATAACCCTCCTGGCGGCGCTCGCTGCCGCGATTGCTGACATAGCCCGGTCCATCGCAAATCAACAGTTCGGCCTTGAGGCATTCGGCCTGACATGGCGAAAATGGCACCCCTCCAGCCTTCAGCAAGCAGAGTTTGGTGTGCAGCAATATGTGTCGCCAGAGGCGTGGTACTCGGTGGTGACGCCAGTGTTGCTGCTGCCAACCGCAGCGATCTTGGCTGGCCTTGCGTTGCTGCTTTACCTCATCGGCCATCGCTACCGGCAACCCCGCGTCATGATCGCGCGCTGATCGGCCCCTCGTACTGGCTGGCGCGCCACCCTATATCGAAGTGAAGTTCAGTTGTCCGGTGGGTTCAAAACGCACTGACAGCTGCCCAGACCCATGCTCGCGATAGGAGCGACATCATGTTTCTCATCGATATGCTCACCAAAAAAACGAAATTGCCCACCGAGGAAACCGCTTTGGCCGGGCGTACAGAAGCGATTCCCACCGCTGAAGCCCATTTTGTGACCGGCGCGCCATTGGTGGGCCCATTTCCCGACGGTTTGCAGCAGGTACAGTTTGGCCTTGGCTGCTTTTGGGGTGCAGAGCGCATCTTCTGGCAGTTGGAAGGTGTCTACGTCACAGCCGTGGGTTACGCCGCCGGCATGACACCCAACCCCACTTATAATGAGGTCTGTTCTGGCGGCACAGGGCACAATGAGGTTGTGCTTGTGGTTTATGACCCGGCCATCATCAGCTTTGAAACATTGGTCAAGACCTTCTTTGAAAGCCATGATCCCACCCAAGGCATGCGCCAGGGCAATGATGTCGGCACGCAATACCGCTCTGGCATTTACGTCACCAATGACGATCAGCGCCAAACCGCAGAGCGTATGGTCAATGAGTACCAGAAGGCCCTGCAGAGCAGTGGGGTGTCGTCACAGATAACCACCGAGGTGCAGAAGTCCGGGCCGTTCTACTATGCCGAGGAATATCACCAGCAATATCTTGCCAAGAACCCCAATGGTTATTGCGGCCTTGGCGGCACAGGCGTGACCTGCCCGATACCCGCAGCGGACCCAGCTGCTGAAACCGCCTAGAATGGGTGTTGGCCGCCAAACTGCTTAAAGTCAGCCCTGCCTGAAGCGCGGCAGGGTCTGAACGATTTTCGGCAGGATAACGGGAACGCGCTTTTTACGACGCCACTGCTCGGTGAACGCCCAACTTTCAGCGTCCTGCCAATTGCCTGAACGCAGTGTGGCCGCCACCGGCGTTGATGGTGTCGGCCCCGTGAGCACTTGGCTGCACGCATCGGGCATATCGGCCAAAATCCGAAATGGCGGCCGGCTGGGTTTCGCCTTTGGCCCCGTGGATTTCTTTGCTTGCTTCTTGTCTAGCCCCGGCAGTTTCACATTGAACCAATAGTCCAATGCGTCCCCGCATCCATCCCCCGCAGGTGGGGCCGCCTGCGCCTTGCAGCCTGTGGAGCCGGGCTGGCAACGCAGGCGAATGTGGAAGTGATAATGGTGGCCGTACCAGGGGCGCAACTTCGCCATCCAGGACTGACCACGATAGGTCTCGCACATCTTCTTTTTGATGCCTGGGTGAACGAACAGGCGCTGCACTTCGGGGTAGTTAGCCGCCCGGCGGAGCAATTTTCCGTGGGCCGGGGTCCATATGCGATCGTCTACGGTCCAGCTTTTACCACCATCTTTTAGAACCGAGATGGCGCTTTCGCGCTCTCGTTGGCCGAAGCTGAACCGTTGGTCGGGCATGGGACGCAACCAGATATCTGCATCGATGCCCATTTGATGGCTGGCATGGCCAGACAACATGGGTCCGCCGCGGGGTTGTGATATGTCGCCCACCAGCAGGCCCGGCCAACCGTCTTGCGCCGCCGCTTCCCGGCTCAGACGTTCGATCAGGCCAATCATGGCGGGGTGTCCCCAACGCCGGTTGCGGCTCAGTCGCATAGCTTGCCAGGTGGGGCCATCGGCCGAGATGGCCTGCCCGCCAGCAAGGCACCCCCGCGTATAAGTGCCGAACGAGGCGGCGCTCTGCGTGGAGGGCAGGGGAGTGTAGCCGAAAAGTTCTTTCGCAGGTGTCCAGTTTTGGCCCTGGGGGCCGCGCTCTGGCCAGCTTTGTGCGTTGGCAGGTGGTGTCAGCGCCGCCATCATGGCCCAGAGCATGACCCCGAGAGTGGCTGCAACAGCTTGCATCGCCTTTCCGCTGCTTCCCATATCACACTCCGAACAAGCCCAGGCTCAACAAATCATGTCGATCTTAACATCATTTCACCGATCTGTGCAGCGATCAGGGTGGCTCAAGTGCCGAGCGTTATGACTTCGTGGCGCCAGCCGGTGCGCCACAAATGATCGAGAGCCGTCTCATAGGTGGGAAATTGTGGCCTCCACCCAAGCTGCGCCTTGGCCTTTGCGTTGGAAACGCGCTTGTTCTCACCATAGAAACTGCGGGCCATGGGCGTGAGATCTGCGGTGGCAAAATCCATTTCTTCGGGCGGCGTCACGCCCATAATGCGGGCGGCCTCGGTTACCACATCCTGCGGCGGGGCAGGCATGTCATCGGTAATATTAAACAGACCATCGGCTCTTTGCTGCCGCGCGAGCTCAAGGGCTGTGGCAATGTCGTCGGCATGGATGCGGTTGAAAACCTGTTTGGGCTTTACGAGGCGACGGGCGCGCCCCTTTTCAAAATTCACAAAACTGTTCCGGCCGGGCCCATAAATTCCCGACAGGCGGAAGGTGCCAAGGGGTACGCCCCGGGCGTCAGCGGCGTCTCGCCAAGCCGCTTCGGCAGCCAATCTTTCGTGGGAGCGGGCGGAAACCGGTTTGCAGAGGGTGGTCTCATCCACCCATGCCCCATCATGGTCACCATACACACCAACGGTGGACAGATAGCCGATCCATTCCAAACGCGGGCACACGGCGTTCAAGCCGCCCGTTTTCTCTATGGAGGCCAGAACCGGGTCGGCCTCACAAGGGGCAATGGAGATGATCAAACAGGTTGCGCGGGACAGGGCATGGGCCGCATTTGCATTCAAGCTGACGCCATCAAATATAATTGGCTCCGCGCCTAGGTCCTTGAGCGCATCGGCCTTATCGGGTGACCGGGTGGTGCCATAAATTGTCTGTTGGCCATCAAGATGGCGCAGATAGGCGCGGGATGTGAAACCGGCCCCGAAAATGAAAATACTCATGACTTTCTGTCGCTCCCAACGCGCCATTCGGCAAGCACTGTTTTGTCTCGCTCGGTGGCACTTTTATCGTCCCGCAACCGGGTAAAGCTGTTTTCGCTCAGCAGTCG
>JBCBZX010000307.1:0-3783 GCA_039815105.1 Pseudomonadota bacterium | reverse complement strand
TAGCAATCCAACCCGCCCATCCCAGAGCGAGGTTGAAGATGCCGTCCGAACACTGCTGCGCTGGACGGGAGACGATCCAACCCGCGAGGGGTTGATAGATACGCCAAGGCGCGTTGCTGCCGCATGGCTCGAAATGTTCGCCGGATACAGGCAAGACCCGGAAGAGGTGTTGGGCCGCACGTTCGAGGAAGTCGGCGGCTACAACGACATGGTGATCGTGCGCGACATCAAGTTTCACAGTCATTGCGAGCATCATGCTGTGCCCATCATCGGCACGGCCCACGTAGCCTACCTGCCGGCGGGCGAAGTCGTTGGCCTAAGCAAAATTGCGCGGGTGGTGGATATTTTTGCCCATCGCCTGCAAACGCAAGAAAATCTCACGGCTCAGATCGCCCACTGCATCCAAAATGTCCTCAAGCCACGCGGCGTTGCTGTTCTACTGGAGTCCGAGCACATGTGCATGGCGATGCGCGGCATCCGCAAACAAGGCTCAACCACCGTCACGAACACCTTTCTGGGTGAATTCAAAACGAACGCGGTTGAGCGCGAACACTTTCTAAAAATGACCCAGAATGACTGAAGAAACCGCGTTGTTTGAACCTCCGGGCGACAAGAAGACTTTAGAAAGCGTCAATCGGTTCACCCCGCGCTTTGGTGCGGATGGACTGATGACGGCTGTAACCGTGGACGCCACCACGCACCAGGTGCTCATGGTTGGCCACATCAATGACGTGGCACTTGCAGCAACTTTGAAAACCGGCGAGGCACATTATTGGTCCCGCTCCCGGCAGGAGCTTTGGCACAAGGGCGCGACCAGCGGTAATGTTCAAAAGATCGTGCAGATCCTAACCGATTGCGATCAAGACGCCCTGGTGCTGCGAGTGGATGTTTCAGGTGCGGCCGCCACCTGTCACACCGGTCGCACATCGTGTTTTTATCGCGAAGTGCCGGTGGCTATGCCTGCACAAGGCTTGATTGAAATCGACGGCGAAAGACATTTCGATCCCTCCGAGGTCTATGGCAAGTCTTGATCTAAGGCACGGCCCGGCGCATCGGGTCGAAGGCCGAAAATGCTATCAGCCCAAATGCAAAGCCACCGACATGTGCCTGCCACGCTATGCCGCCCGCCCCGTCAGGTGTTATCAACCCCGCTCCAGCGACGGCGTTTACAACGGCAAAGCCCGCAATAAATGTAAGCGTTGATCTGTCAGTGAAGGTTTCTGCCAGCGACATTCGGCGGCCAAGATGCACGCGGTCGGTTTGCCCCGGGGCGATGTTGGCGAGAGCAAACCTCGCCGCCGCACCCATGAAGCCGGACACAGCGCCCGACGCTCCCACCATGGGCAAAGCGGCGTAGGGATTGCCCAGCAAAAAGTAGAAAAGAGCCCCGCTAGCGCTGGCGCCAGCAAACATCGCCAGAAACCGAACGGTACCCAGGCGCCTCAAAACCGGGGTCGCAAAGGCGACCATCCAAAAACAGTTCACCGCAAGGTGCCCCCAATCGGCATGCAAAAAGGCATGGCTGACGGGCGTGATCCAAACTGCCAGATCAAATGCATCGCTGCTGGGCGGTAAAACGAACCGGGCTGGCAGAAATGCAAATTGCGCCACCGTTCTGTAATACAGGTCTCCCGGCGCATTCAGCCGGACCACATGCACCAAGACAAGAATACCCGCCAACCAGATCATGGCCGTTGGAATCATAAACAATGGCTGTGGCTGGGGTTGAGCTTTGAGGCGGAACTCAGGTTGTGAACTCGACTGACCCTCGCCGCCACCGCTCACGCCACTGTCCGCACCATTGTCCGGCGCATGGCGCATCGCTGTATGGTCCAGTTCTGGCGGATCAGAATCACCCCCGGCGTCGGTCTGCTGTTTGTTTTCCATGATTCAGCCTACCGTGCCCCAACGATGCGTCCAGCCATTGCGCCTAAAGAAGGGCTCTTTGACGCAATCTCTCAGGAGCGGCCATGGCAAAGTCGGGGCAGAGACCGGGCAAAGACCGGCGAACCCTAGCCGGCCATTGAAGGCAGACGCCACGATGACAAAAAAATGCCCGGCACGGAAACCGAGCCAGGCGTGTCGGCCTTGCCGAACGAAGTGAGACTGTGAGGTGGAAGACCAAAGAAATCTTCTTCATCACCTTGCCTTCTTACCAGCCAATTGGAAATCTAAACCAGTTGGTAAGGTTAACCCGACCGTCAACGCTCAATCGATCTCGTTTACAATTTCAGTGGCACAAACCCTGCAAGACTAAGCTCAAACACATTGAGACAGTTAAAGCCTGTCCCAAAATAGAACAAAATCGACGGGGACGACCACCATGAAACACATTAGCAGCAAGCGTTTGTTTGAATATTGGAACGAACTACGCGGCACCCGCCCCGCCCCCAATCGCGACGAAATTCAACCCAGCGGACTGCGACATATCCTGGGAGACGCATACATCCTGCAGGACGAGCCGCGCTTCCAAGCCAGTTTTCGACTGTGCGGCAACAATGTGAACCATATCTTTTGCCGCGAGCTGAAGGGCCAACGCTTCCTTGGTCTGTTCGCTGATGAGTCTCAAACCGCCGTACAGACACTTTGGAGGTCGGTAGCCGAAGAACAAGCAGCCGTGGTGATGGGAACCATTGGTCACAGCAATCGCGGCAAACAGGTCCGACTGGAAACACTCATGCTACCCCTCAACGTTTCATCCAGGCAGGGCTACCGGGTTCTGGCCACCACAGCCGCTTTCGACAAACCATATTGGCTCGGCGTCGATCCCGTAACGCAGCAAACTGTGGACTCGGTTCGCATCGTGATGCCCGATGACATAGGGCGCCTCGGCAATGGAGCCCCCTCGCTCCAGACCCCAACCGGCCCCGTCGCAGCCCTTGCGCTGGCTGGAGATGGCGCAAGACGTTATGGTCATCTTGTGGTTGTCGATGGCGGTAACCTCGCAGATTAGTGACCTTGAAGCCGCGGAAACTGGACGTTTCAGCAAAGCCAAGCGCTGCCAACTTTCCTGCACCGTGCGTTAACTGTTGATCATCCATAATTGTGCCGGGACTACAGAACAGTGGCATTAAGTGGGGCACACATGCATCAAGCGGCGCAAAAGCAAACCGGATCTTCGGATCTCAGCATCAACTACCAACGCGTTCAGCTGAACACGCTTGGCAGATATATGCTCGCCAACCGATCTGAATTTGCATGCGAAGTGTTCGCCATGTCACCTGGCGATCTGGTGGTGCGGGCACCTGTTGCGGGCGAGCCCGGCGAGCGCGTGATCCTGTATTTAGATCATATCGGCCGCATTCAGGGTGAAGTAGACGACGTCTATGACGACTGCTTTGTCGTTGCGTTTGACGCCACCAAACGGAAACGCGACGTCTTGGCGGCCAAGTTGACATGGCTCGCCAACCGCCACGAACTGAGCCTGCCGGAAGACCGTCGCCATGACCGCATCATCCCGCTGGATCCGATTGTCGATATTATACTTGATGATGGCCGCGCATACAAAGCGCGCCTGACCGACCTTTCCCTTTCGGGCGCAGCGGTGGAAATTGATGTCCGGCCCGCACTGGGCACCCGCATTATGCTGGGCAAAATGGCGTCGCGCGTTGTGCGGCACTCCCACGATGGCATTGCCCTCGAGTTTGCAAACGTTCAGCGCCGGGACACGCTGGAATCATTCCTCCGGCGTTAACCGCCACCTCCACGACTTCCCATCATGAGGCCCGCCCACCAGCGGGTCTTTTTTTGGCCAGAGCAATGGACAGCTCTTAGCTAAAATTT
>JBCBZX010000324.1:0-3484 GCA_039815105.1 Pseudomonadota bacterium | reverse complement strand
CATTCGCGCTGGCTACGAGCTGCTCAACCTCATCACATTCTTTACCGTCGGCCCCAAGGAAGCGCGCGCATGGACCGTGCGCGGCGGTGCCAAAGCGCCCCAGGCGGCGGGCGTCATCCATACCGATTTTGAACGCGGCTTCATTCGCGCTCAAACCATTGGCTATGATGATTTTGTCCAGCTGCGCGGTGAGGCTGCGGCCAAAGAGGCCGGCAAGGCCCGCGATGAGGGTAAGGAATATCTGGTGAAGGACGGCGATGTGATGCTGTTCAAATTCAACACTTAATTTAACGCGGGACGCGTTGGCGCAACTCGCGTCAAACGCTGCTCAACCGACCACGCACCGGTCACCTTCAAGCCCTTGGAAGTGTTGGATGCACGCATCTGCAAAGTCGCGCACCAATTGTCGTGGTCGCGACTTGTCATAGGCTATGGATAGCGTGAGGGCAGGCAGGGTGTCAGATATTGGGCGCTCTACGAGGTCGTCAGCGCTGTAGCTTGTCGAGATCATTGGTTTCATGTTGAGGATCGCGCAACCTAGACCCGCGCCAACCAGGCTTCTGACCATTTCGGTTGAGTTTGCGTATGCAGCGATGACTATATCCTGAGCGTGCGCCCCGAGAAGACCGCTATAATAAGGCGCGGCCGTCGGACGGTTGAGGACGATGAGGGGTTCGCCGACGATCTGGGCCATGGTCACAGAAGACTGGCTGGCCAACGGGTGTTCAGCAGGTAGCAGGCAATAGGCCGGAGCGACGATCAGCACGTCAAACTCGATGGTTGGGCGAACACCTTCGCTGACAAACAAAATGATGTCGAACTTTCCGTTCAAAAGCCCATCTTGAGCGGTGTCATTGTCACATTCCTCCAATTGCAGCTCGATTTGACCCATGTCGGTCGCGAAGCGTCTGAGGATGCCGGGAAGAAACGCTGGCGCGATCGGTGCGTAATATCCAATCTTCAGGCTGCCGGTGCGTGCCTTTTTGAGGTCCGCTCCTTCGGCGAGAAGTGTCTGATAGTCCTCCAATAACCTTTCGCATTTTTTGGCCACGGTCCTGCCGCTGGCGGTGGCCTGTATGCCCCGCGACCTCTGTCGGGTGACCAGCGTCAAGTCAAACGTTGCTTCCACTTGATCAATGGCCGCGGACACCGCTGAGGCAGCTATGTTCAACTCGGCTGCCGCCTTGGCGATGTTGCCATGGCGCAGCGCAGTGACGAAATAGGCCATGGCCTTGAGGGAGAGGGTCATCAATTCCTCGGAAAATCAGATTTAATTGTCGTTTATAAACTGTTTTTCACATGTGTTGAGTTCTGTCACGCTCATCAAAAGTCAATTGACGCGAGGTTCTGGAATGGCTGACGCACCGCTGAGGGGTTGGAATTACGCGCCAACAGTGCCGCTCAAGGTTTCGCCCATCTTCTCATGGCCCTTGCGCCCACTCGCCATTGTGATTTGGCTTTGGAACTCATGGTTTTTGATCACTGAGCGCCTGATCATTGTCGGTATTGCTTTGGCATCATTCTATTGGTTCCAGCCGCCATTGGAGGAAAGCCGTACTTTGGCCTTTGGCTGGATTGCCGAAATGTATGTTCGGAACCTTGCTTTGATGCTTGCAGTGGCGGGCGGCTTGCATCTGTATTTTTACACCTTCACCAAGCAGGGCAAAGAGCTGCGATACGACGCCCGGCCGCTCATGAAAAATGGCAAGCAATTCTCCTTGGGAGGGCAAATCAAAGACAATATGTTCTGGTCGCTGGCCAGCGGCGTGACCGTGTGGACCGCCTATGAAGTGCTGATGTTTTGGGCGATGGCCAATGGCTATGCCCCAATGTTGACTTGGGCGGCCAACCCCATCTGGTTTGTGGTGCTGTTTCTTCTCATTCCGGTGTGGGAGAGTTTTTACTTCTACTGGGTCCACCGGATGCTTCACTTGCCGTGGCTTTATAAGCACGTGCACGCCCTGCATCATCGCAACGTCAATGTTGGGCCGTGGTCAGGTCTTTCCATGCACCCGGTCGAGCATTTGATCTTTCTGGGTTCTGTGCTCGTCCATTTTGTTGTCGCTGCTCATCCGGTGCACATTCTGTTTCACTTGCAATATTATACTCTGACGGCGGCGACGACCCATACGGGTTTTGAAGGCTTGATCGTGAAGAACGAAAACCGCCTCAAGCTCGGCACCTTTCATCATCAGATGCACCACCGGTATTTTGAGTGCAATTATGGCTCCCTTGAAATTCCATGGGATCGGTTCTTCGGCTCATTTCACGATGGGACGGAAAGCTCCCACGAGAAGATGAAGGCTCGGCGCCAGGCGATGATGTAAGGCGGTAGTGAAGCGCCGTGCTGGGTTGCGGTGGTTTATGTTCGCTCTGGCAATCGGTCTGCGTTGGGTGCATCACACGGTATGAGCACTAACCCACTCCCAAGACAGCCGAACACCTCGGCCACTCAACACGCCGCCGGTGAAAACTCGATCGGCAACGTCACAAGGTTCGCCCGCAATCCGTTTTGGTTGCTGGTGGTGATGGCAACCTCCATGCAGTTTGTGTTTGGCGGCTGGAACGTGCTGTCCAAGAACTTCGCCGTTGATGTTCTGGCCTTCACAGGCGCTGAGGTCGGCATCCAGGAGGCGGTGCGGGAGATACCTGGCTTCCTGTCTTTCCTCGTTGTGTTTCTGATCCTGTTCATCCGGGAACAGAGACTGGCACTGGTCTCGCTTCTCCTGCTGGCTTTCGGCACATTGGTGACCGGCCTATTGCCCAGCTTCACCGGGTTTCTGGTGACGACCATGATCATGAGCATCGGCTTTCACTATTATGAAGCGTGCCAGCAATCGCTGACCTTGCAATGGTTGCCCAGGTCCATCGCTCCAACTCTTATGGGGCGCATCATCTCCTATGGCGCGATGGCTCAACTCAGCGCGTTCGCCTTGGTGCTTGGGCTTGGATGGGCATTTGATCTCAGCTTCACACCCTTGTTCGCCATTGTTGGCGGCATCGGACTGCTTGCTGTTGGCTGGGCGATGGTCAGTTTTCCCATGTTTGAGCAGCCGGTGGCTCAGAACAAGCGCATTGTCCTGCGCCGGCGGTACTGGTTGTATTACGCTCTGGTTTTCATGGGGGGTGCGCGGCGGCAGATATTCATCGTGTTCGCGGCGTTTCTGCTCATCGAGCGTTACGGCGTCACGGTGGAGGTGATTGCGGGCCTGTTTTTGGTCAACGGCATTGTCTCCATGTATCTGGCACCCATCATCGGTCGGTTCATCAATCGGGTCGGCGAGCGCCGAGCACTCATCGTGGAGTATATCGGCTTGATGATTGTTTTTACGGGCTACGGTCTGGCTGCGGCTCCCCAATGGTTCGGTGCCAACCCAGTGTCGGGAACGATCACGGTTTGGGTGATTGCCGGTGGCGCGCTGTACGTTCTGGATCATGCGTTCTTCGCCATGGCTATCGCCCAGAAAACCTACTTCCAGAAAAT
>JBCBZX010000126.1:0-8156 GCA_039815105.1 Pseudomonadota bacterium | reverse complement strand
GTGCCGTAATAATCGACTGCCGCATGGGCCGCAGCGCGAACATCTGGGTGCTCGCCGACGGAAATATAGTCATATGAGCAGAAATTGACTGTCGGGCGACCGTCGATCTCAACAAGCGCTGCACCGCTATCCGCCGTGTGCCGCATATAGGGATTGCCCAAACCAACGCTTTGGGCGACCTTTTTTTGAAGCGCGGCCTTTTTGATCTCGGGCAGGGCAGCCCAATCAAAGCTGGCGGTTTTGCCTGCGGCAGGCTTTGCACCACCCTTTTTATTGGCAAGCATTTGGGCGACGAGGGCAGCCCTTTCCTCGCGGGTCATTTTCTGGCCAGCTGTCTTGGAAGGTTTTTTCGGATCAGTCATGGATCTGCCCTGCTATATATGGCCTAGACTATCGCAAAGCGGTGCCTAATGCTCTTTATCTGCCTTGTGCGTTTCACCCCAAAACACGCAACAAAGTGTGTCATACGCTTCCCTAGCGTCGTTTTCAACGATGGGACTGCCACATATCGGGAACAGAGGATTAACCGCGTCAGCTAAAATTGTAGCTATCGCAGTACGCGGGAAACCTCTCGCTTGCCAATAGGTGCTAAGGGCTTGATGTGAGCGAGAGTTTGTGTGGTGTTGCACACCGGCCACGCTTGGAAACGTAACGTGCCGAGGGCTGTAGATGGCTTGCCACCACAGCGCCATAGGCTACAAGACCGCTGCATGGTTCGTTTAACGTAACTGTGCGCATTCGATATGAGGTTTCTGGATTTGGCTCTGATGCGTTCTCTTAAGGCGATGCGAATTGCCGCAATTGTAGCCAGTGCCGGACTTCTGGCCGCTTGCAACGCACTGCCCAGTGCAGGGCCGAGCGCAATCGACATCGCGATGTACTCCTCGACAGAGGTGGAGCCGCAGTCCGATCCCAAGAAGCCTAAGCTGCGTTTTGAGGTTGTAGACGTCACTGAAAATGTGTTGGCGATCCTCAACCAGCGCGCCGATTACACATTCTCGGGAACATTTGGCAGCGAAGGTTCCGCAGGTAAAATCGTCGTCGGTCGCGGCGACCAAGTTGTCGTCACCATTTGGGAAGCTGCTTCGGGCGGTCTGTTTGCCGGCGCAGATGGCGCAAGTGCATCTGCCCTGCCGCCACAGCCCGTGGCTTCCGATGGTACCATCGTTGTACCGTATGCAGGCCGCATCCGGGCCGCCGGGCGCACGACCTATGAGATCAAACGAACCATAGAGACCGCCCTTCAAGGCAAGGCAATTGACCCGCAGGTGCTGGTGTCGGTTGTGCAGCCGGTATTCAACACTGTGACCGTAACGGGTGAGGCAGCCCGTGGGGGCCGTGTGCCCTTGTCCGGTCGCGGCGACCGTCTGCTGGATGTGATCGCGACAGTTGGTGGGCCCACCGCCCCCGTGAAGGAAGTTTCTATTCAGCTCACGCGCGGCAACAAAACCCGCCGTGTTTCGATGGAGCGCGTGATCAAGCGGCCGCAGGAGAACATTTTTGTGCGCGCTGGTGACGTGGTCACTCTGCTGCGCGATGCCCGCACGCTCACCGTGTTTGGCTCCACGAGCCGTAACGTTGAGGTGCCATTGGTGCCGGGCGAGACCGTGCTCAGCGAAGCGATTGCACGGGCTGGTGGGCTGAACACCGCCCTTGCCGATCCGCGCGCTATCTTCATCTACCGTGTGGAAGACGCCAATCTGGTCCGCAGCTTGGTGCCCGAAAGCACTTTGGCCACGCACAATAGCCTCGTGCCGGTGATCTACCGCGTGAATCTGAAGGACCCGTCGGGCTTCTTCATCGCCCGCGGCTTTAAGATGATCGACAAGGACGTGTTGTACGCAGCCGATGCGCCGGCCGTTCAATTCGGCAAGTTCACCACCATCCTGACGCAAGGCATCGCTCCGGTGGCGCAAGGTGTGGGGATCGCTGCAGGCTTGAAAACGGTGAACAATTAGGCTGATCACCGACTTCGCTTTGCGTTCAATGAAGCGTAAAACCAAAAGCCCGGAGCAGATGCACCGGGCTTTTTGTTATCTGTGAACTTTCACGACCGCTTCACACGACCATTTGGCATGACCGCCTGACAAGACTGCCTGGCAATCACCCCACCCGCCGCCATGAGAAGCGACCGGCAGGGGTTTCGTCTTTTGCCACAGTCGCAATCTGCATGTGTCGCTCGCCAGAAACGCAAAGCGCTTGCAGCCTTTTGCGGGTTACCGGATGACTTGCTTCCAGCGCGTCAAAGCCGACGCGGAGCATCAGCTCAATCTGATCGGGAAGCACGTCGCCCACTGCGCGAATTTCACCACCATAGCCATGGGCATCGCGCAGCAATTGAGCCTTTGAATAGCTTCGTCCGTCTGCAAAGGACGGAAAGTCCAGAGCGATCACATGCACCGACGACAAATCTCCACCCAAGCCCTCCAGGAGAGTCTCAATCTGATCTCCGGCGGTCAGCAATGGCGCCGTCCCGCGCTCACGGTTGGAGTTCAAATAGTCTTCGACGGCCAGCAAGCGCAGATCGCTGGCCTCAATGGCGCCATCCCTCCAGACTTGAATCGGGCTCGCGGGTTCAACACTCATCTTCAAGCCGCCTGTTTGGGGGCGCCGTACAGCGCATGTTTGAAAGGCTCTGGTCCAACCCGGCGATAGGCATCGATGAATATCTCTGAGGGGTCCGACCGAAGCTGCAAATAGGTTTCGATGACCGTTTCAACGGCATCGATGAGCTGATCATATTCAAATCCGCGTCCGATGATTTCACCGATGGAGGTGTTCTCGTCTGCTGATCCACCAAGCGTGATCTGGAAGAGTTCAGTGCCCTTTTTCTCGACACCCAAAATCCCGATGTGGCCGACATGGTGGTGCCCGCAGGCATTGATACAGCCGGATATTTTGATCTTGATCGGGCCTATGTCCGCCGCTCTGGCGGGGTCAGCAAAGCGCTGCGCAATGTCCTGGGCAACCGGAATGGAGCGCGTGTTTGCAAGCGCGCAATAGTCCAAACCCGGGCAAGCAATGATATCGCTAATCAGGCCGATATTGGCCGTGGCCAAACCGCAGGCCACGAGCCCGTCATAGACGGCCCGCAAATCACCTTTGGCCACATGAGGCAGCGCCAGATTTTGCTCGTGGCTAACTCGAAGTTCGTCATTTGCGAAGCGCTCGGCCAGTTCCGCAACCGCGTCCATTTGATCTGCACTCGCATCGCCGGGGGCGTCCCCAATGCCTTTGAGGGAAATCGTCACGCAGGAATAATCCGGGTGGCGGTGGGCTGAACTGTTCTGGGCAACCCAGGCTCCAAAGGCGGGGTCAGCATCCATCTGCGAAGTCAACGCAATCGCTTCCTGACTGCGGTTGGGCAGGTCAGGTGCTGCGAAGTAGGAATGTATGGCCTCAACATCATCATGGGGCAGGGTTAGCTCGCCGCCGCGGAGACGTTCAAATTCTGCTTCGATTTGCGCTCTCAAGTCTTCAAGACCGGTTTCGTGGACCAGAATCTTGATTCGGGCTTTGTATTTATTGTCTCTGCGCCCGTTGAGGTTGTACACGCGCAGAATCGCGGTCGTGTAAGCGAGTAGATCTTCGGCTGGCAGGAACTCCCGTACGCGCTTGCCAATCATGGGCGTGCGGCCAAGACCGCCCCCCACAAACACCTCAAATCCCAATTGGCCGTTATGTTGACGCATCTGCAGGCCAATATCGTGGACCCGCACGGCGGCACGGTCATGGGCAGCGCCGGAGAGAGCGATTTTGAACTTGCGCGGCAAGTAGGTGAATTCAGGGTGCACGGAGGACCATTGGCGGAGAATTTCGCACCAGGGTCGAGGATCTGCCAGCTCATCAGCCGCCGCACCGGCAAAATGGTCGCTGGTTACATTGCGTATGCAATTGCCCGAAGTTTGCAGGGCATGCATCTCAACCTCTGCCAATTCTTCCAGAATGCGGGGCGTGTCCGTGAGGGCAGGCCAATTGTACTGAATGTTCTGCCGAGTGGTGAAGTGCCCATAACCCTTGTCATAGGTCCGGGCAATATGAGCCAGCTTACGCATCTGGCGGCTGTCTAGCGTGCCATAGGGGATGGCGACGCGGAGCATGTAAGCGTGCAGCTGAAGGTACACCCCGTTCATCAGCCGCAGAGGCTTGAACTGATCCTCGGTTATGCCGCCGGCCATGCGGCGCTCAACTTGCTCTGTATATTCCGCCACGCGGGACGCAACGAAAGCGTGGTCAAACTCATCGTAACGATACATGGACATATCCGGGCCCTCAGAGCCCGGCCCGTCTGGGTTGGAAAGATGGTCAGTTAAGCGGCAACAGCGTGGGTGCTTTGTTCAGCCTGCTTGCCAAGGTCGAGCCGCACCGTGGGGCCCGCAGCGACGATACGTTCGCGCAACCTGGTGGGAAGATAGCCCTGTTGATCACGGGCAACATCGATCAGACGTTCTGACACCACATGGTCGCGGCCTGCTTCTGCTGCGGCCCAAGCCTCAAGGGCTTCGACTTCACCGGGGTCTGCATCCAGTGCCACAGGCGCGACGGCGGCCCACGTTTCGGTCCAGCGGAACCCGCCGGGCGCGCTGGTGGCCCAAACCGCAATGCCATCGGACAAGCGATTGGCAGCGACGGCTTTAAACTGAACATTGGCCATAAACAGCCTCCTAAAATGGAATTGTTCCAAATCTAGCCAGGAAAGCGAAACACGAGCAGGCTAACCGTTGCGCGAAACCGCCTGAAACAGAAATATCGTCCCGCCCAAACAGATTTCTTTAGGCCGTCACAACCCACAGAACCGCTCTGCACCCTTTTCAACCCTGCGCCCAATGCGTTAAGGCGAAACCTGTGTCTCCGTAGCTCAGCCGGATAGAGCACAGGATTCCTAATCCTGGGGTCGCGCGTTCGAATCGCGCCGGGGACACCATTTCAGCGGCTTTTCGGTGTCATTTCCCTTGGCCGAATTTGGCTTCGGTTGCATGGTGCAAGACATGATTTTCAGGGGACCACTTTTTGCAATCGCGATGATTTTGGGGGCGCTGGGAGGCGTGGCCAAATCCCACGCCGCACCAGTCTGTTTTGAAAAGTTTGGCAGCGAGAGCCTGGTGGTTGAGGCGGTACACGGGATTGGCAGCGTCGAGTTGAGCGATGGAACCATTGTTCATCCCGTTGGCTTCTACGTGCCCACCCATGCAGATGAAGGGTTGGCAGACCAGCTTGGCAAGCGGATGGCGGATGTACTGGCCGGAAAGTCGGTGCAGATTTTTCATGTGAGCGATAAGCAGGACCGCCATGGTCGCCTGCCGGCCTATATCGCGCTGGCGGGTGGGCGCAGCCTGGCCGCTGAAATGGTCTCGGAGGGAACGGCGCTGCTGGCACCTGTGCGCAATCTGCCATGCCTTCAGACACTTCAGTTCGCTGAGCGATTGGCAGGGCGGAAGCGCCTGGGTATTTGGCGCAAAAGGGCTGTCTTGGGTGCTGGCGACGAAAAGCTGGTAGGCGCGATTGGCCATTATGCGACGGTGCAGGGCCGTGTGCGCAGCGTTGGTGTGCGGGAAAAGCGTCATTATCTTAATTTCGGCGCGAATTGGCGCGAAGACTTCACGGTAGAATTGGCGCCGCGAACCACGCGAAGACTGTTTGGCGGGGCACAGAATTTGCAGAAACTTGAGAATCAATGGGTGACAGTGCGGGGCCGCCTGCGCAACAAGGGCGGGCCAATGATTGTGCTGGAGCAGAAAGGCCAGATTGATTTCGCGAAGGACATTCAAGACCAGGGCTAGTCAGCAGGGCGCTTTGGCGCACCTGCGGAAGAGTTGTGCCTTGCTCGGGCCTGTGTTGGCCGGGGGCCTGACTCTGTCGGCCTGCAACGGCACAGTTCTATCCACCGAAGGGCTGGGGCTTGGCAGAACCTCCGCAAATGGATTCAGCTCAACGGCCGCCAATGGCCCGAAGGTGTCAGTGGAAAGTGTCCAGGCCAAGGACCCGCAATCGCGCCTTGGCGCACGCGAGCACCCCCGCATTCTCAAGCTGTATGGCGGCGTTTACAGGAACACTGAGGTTGAACGCCTTATGGCCGTGATCGTCAGCCGCCTGGTCGAGAAGAGCGGCGAGACCGATCGCGCCTACCAGATCACAATTCTTGATTCACCGTCCGTGAACGCATTCGCTCTGCCGGGCGGCTTTATCTATGTGACGCGTGGGCTCATTGCGCTGGCCAATGATTCCTCCGAGCTTGCTGCGGTTATCGCCCATGAAATGGGACATGTGGCGGCCTCACACGGCATAAAAAGAAATGAGAAGGCGCGCACCGCATCGGTACGGGGCCGTGTTGTGAGAGATCTGCTTTCCGGTGGCGACCCAACACGCGAAACCCTGGACAAGCTCGATCTCGCGCGATTCTCGCGCAATCAAGAGTTGGAAGCCGACCAATTGGGTGTTGAGCTGGCAGGGCGCGCGGGTTTCGACCCCTATGCCCAGGCGCGGTATCTCCGGGCTATGCAAATATTCTCGCGCTGGAAATCCGGCGGTGGACAAAGTCGTGACCGGCTTGACTTCCTTTCCACCCACCCAAGTGCTCCGAAACGCGAAGAGCTTGCCCGTTTGGCGGCCCGGAGCTTTGGACCGCCCGGCGTCGGTGCACGGGATAAGGAACGTTATCTTGACGGCATTGAGGGTCTGACATTCGGTGACAAGCCTGAAGAGGGCTTTGTGCGTGGCCGGACCTATTCTCACCCCGGGCTGGGCCTCACATTCACAGTGCCAAACGGTTTCCGATTGGACAATCGTGAAGAGGCGATCGTGGCGACGGGTCCCGGGGAGCGGGCCATACGCGTCGACGCCGCGCCACTGCCGCTGCAGAGAACCCTAACGGACTATCTCAATTCTGGCTGGATCGGCGGGCTTTCCGACCGGCCACCCGTCCTGTCGAAGATCAATGGCATGGACGCCTTGCGGGCAAGCGCCGCCTCCGAAGGTTGGGTGTTTGACATCACCCTGCTGCGGTCCGAGGCGCGCGTTTACAGGCTCATCACAGCATCTCCCACAGGCGGCAACAGCTCAAACGTTACCGAAATTGGGGCGCAGGTGGCCAACTCGTTTCGAAAAATGTCAAAGCAGGAAGTGGCGCAGCTCAAACCACTGAAAATACAAACTGTGCGCATAGGACCTGGCGACACAATCGAAAAAATCGCGGGCCAACGCATGGGTTGGTCCGATGATGGCGCGGGTCTGCTACGCGGTTTGAACGGCTTGACCGGCAGCGCTCAGCCGGCCGTGGGCAGCCGGATCAAACTTGTGGTGGAAGGCTAGCACTCAAACAGGATTGCTGACGAAATCATCCTGATCAGGATGGTGCCCTAGGAGCGCTTCGCGGAGCTTCTCAAGGGCTCGGTTTTCGATCTGCCGGACCCGCTCTTTGGAGATGCCCAATTTGTTTCCCAGCGCTTCCAAAGTGGCCCCCTCTTCCTGCAGCCGGCGCTCGGACACGATTTTCAATTCGCGCTCATTGAGCACGCCCAGCGCGTCCTGCAACCAGCCGGAGCGGCGCTCCGTATCGATGCTCTCGCCAACAATCGCGTCTTGCAGGGGTGCTTCAGAGACCAGAAAGTCCTGACGCTCGGCTGTTCCATCCTCATCGCCCACCGGGCTGTTCAGCGAACCGTCATAGCCGGACAGGCGCGAATCCATCACCGCCACGTCTTTTTCGGAAACGCCGATGGCAGCGGCGATTTCCTTATACATTTCATGGCTTCCCAAAGGCTCCTGACCCTGGCTCAACTTGGCGCGGAGGCGGCGCAAATTGAAGAAAAGAGCCTTTTGTGCAGATGATGTGCCGCCGCGAACGATGGACCAGTTGCGCAGGATATGGTCCTGGATGGACGCTCTGATCCACCACGTCGCATAGGTGGAGAAGCGTACTTCCCGCTCAGGCTCAAAGCGAGCAGCCGCTTCCAGCAAACCGACATGACCTTCCTGGATGAGGTCATTCATGGATAGACCAAAATAACGAAACTTCGCTGCGATGGAAATGACCAGCCGCATATGGGCTTGCGTGATCTTGTGGAGAGCCTCCTGGTCCTGGTTTTCTTTCCAGCGCACGGCGAGCTGATGCTCTTCAGTCGAGGCGGGAGAGCTGGGGCCAGGAAGTGAGCAATTAC
>JBCBZX010000028.1:0-16672 GCA_039815105.1 Pseudomonadota bacterium | reverse complement strand
GTTGCGGACCCACAGCGATTGTCAATGCGTCCAACTCACCTTCACCGTCTCTTTGCGTCTCTATTGTTCTGTGAACAATGGCGCGGGAGTGCATGCCGCCCTGGGGTGCCCCCTCGGGCACCAAACTGGAACCGTCTGTGCCCACCGCATCTAGGGTCCACAGGCGCGCAGCCGGGACCGTACCCACCAGAACATAATTGCAGTTCGCCCTAAGTGGTTGAGATTGTTCATCAGTTGTCGCGGTGAACGCAAACCCCTCCGCCAAGCCAAGGGGTAGGCCGCCAAGCTGGGCCGCCTTTGCCGACGCGTAGGGATTGTTCTGAGGATTGGCGAGGCCGCTATAGGCCGTCCAACTGCCAATTTGTGTCCGCTCGATGAACAGGTCGCGATCGAGCGCCTGCCATGCGGTCCAGCCACCAACACCCAGGCCAATGGCGCAGGCAATCGCAACTGAGCTTAAAAAGAGCAGCAGGCGCAATTTAGCGGTCCTGCTCGGGCCCTGCGGATGCCCGCGCATTTGTGGTAATGCCGCTGGAAACTTCCGCCAATTGTTGGGGCGCAACCTGCGAGATCGTCTCAATAAAAAGCGCGTTCAAACTCTTTAGAGAGCGTTCGGTAGCCGCGCTCAAGCCGCGGGGTCTTTCGGACAGTTCAAAGCCTTCATTGCGCGCAAACGGCGTTGGCAAATTCTGCTCGCCAATGAACGGTATGCTTTTGAGCTCAATGTTCTGGTGAGCGTAGGTCATAAATTGCTGCCACGTCATGGCTGGCAAGCGCCCGCCCGTCAGGCGTTTGGTGGCTGAAAAATCATCATTGCCGTACCAGACAGCGGCAACATAATTGCCCGTATAACCCACAAACCATGCATCGCGGTAAGCCTGTGTGGTGCCAGTTTTACCTGCCGCCGGTATGCCGGCAAGTGCAGCGCGCCGGGCGGTGCCAATTTGCGGCACTTGCACCAAAACCTCGTTCATGGAGGCCACGGCTTCCTCGCTCAATACACGCTCGGCGGGGGGAGTATTGGCGGCAAAATCCCAAACCAGGCTTCCATCCTCAACGCGTAGCTGGGTGATGCCGTGGCGTCTGGGGCTAAACCCTCCATTGGCAAACACCGAATAGCCCGTTGCCTGGTCAAGCGCTGTCATTTCATTGACGCCCAACGCCATGGGAGGAAACGGCACAATGTTCGACTCCACTCCCATACGTTTAGCGAGTTTGACCACTTCCTCTCGGAACGAGCGTTTGGCGGACAGGCGCACGGGAACTGTATTGATACTCTTAATCAGTGCGGTGGCGGCAGTTGTGCGGCCACGAAAGCTGCGCCCATAATTTTGCGGCGACCAGTTCCCGATCCGAATTGGTGCGTCGAGAACGCGCGACTCAGGTCGCAATCCATTTTCCATCGCATGGGCATAGATGAATGGCTTGAACGATGAACCGGGCTGGCGTTTGGCGCGGGTTGCGCGGTTGTACTGGCTTTCACCATAGTCTCGGCCACCCACCACGGCTCTCACTGCGCCCTGTGTGTCCAAGACAACCATTGAGGCCTGCTTCACGCCGTAGCTTTTGCCATACTGACGTAAATGGCTTTCAATGGCGTTTTCTGCGGCCTTTTGAAGGTTGAGATCAATTGTGGTTTTGGCCACCAGATTGCGCACGCCCAAGCCGCGGGCGATCTCACGAACTTCATCAAATGCCCAGTCGAGGAAATAGTCTGGCTGGGTGATGTCTCCACGATAGATTGCGGATGCCGGTTGCCTACGGGCCTCCACAACTTGGCCCTCTGTCACGAAGCTGGCTTCCACCATATTGGTGAGCACTTCATTGGCACGCGCACGGGCATTGGGCAGATTAACATGGGGGGCAAACTTGGTGGGTGCCTTGAACAGCCCCGCCAGCATTGCGCCCTCGGCCATGGTCAGTGATCGAACGTTCTTGCCGAAATAGAATTCAGCTGCTGCCTGCACCCCAAAATTCCCGCCGCCCATATAGGCTCGGTCGAGGTAAAGTTGCAGGATTTCCTTTTTGGACAGGTTGAACTCGAGCCAGACCGAAAGAAATGCTTCGTTTATCTTGCGCTCAAGCGACCGCTCATTAGTCAAGAACACGTTTTTTGCGAGCTGCTGGGTGATGGTGGAGCCACCTTGCACCACCGCGTTTGCCCGCGCGTTCTCATACAACGCCCGAATGAGGCCCTGAGGGTCAACGCCATAATGGTCAAAGAAGCGCCGGTCTTCCGTGGCCAGAACCGCCTTAACAAAATGATCTGGCAGGTCCTCCAATTGCGCGACGGGCCGCTGGCGAATGCCGCGCTCACCGATTTCGTTTCCATATCGATCCAGAAGGTGACGGAGAACTCATCCTGCGCCAGCCAGTCGCCTTCTGTGCGCTCCATGGCCGGAATAGCGAGACCTAACATAAGGAAAGCGCCAACGAGGCCAACCGTCGCTGCCTCGCTTCCAAGCTCTGCCAATATGCGCTTGACGCCGAACACTCTGAAACGGCGGAAGAAGATCACCACATCTTCCCAGAAGTCGCCGCCGGACGCGAAGGCTTGGTAAAGTGCGGTATCAATCCAAGCGTCCACAGCCAGCATGGCGCGTCCCAACCGACCGCGGCGGCGGCTGGGCTTTGTTTGTTCTAGCGGATCGTTCGACTTAGGCTTGAACATCGGTGTGGCGTTGCGGTTGCTCGGAGCGGGTTGACGCGGGGTCGCATAGTTGGTCTGGAACCCTTTGTAACGCCCAGTGCGCGCATAAGAAAGGCGGAGCTGTATCATTGTCGCAACGTCATGAACTTGAAAGCTCCGGAGCTCCTGACGTGCCGTCCCGCGCGACGCCATGCACCGATGGCAACCGACTGAGCGACCGATTGGGTGATCGGTTTTGGGAAAACAAGAGTTTGGAAGAGCTGAACACCGAGCAGTGGGAAGCCCTGTGCGATGGCTGTGGCAAATGCTGCCTAAACAAGCTGGAACATTGGGAAACCGGCGAGATTTTCTGGACCAATGTTGCCTGCGAATTGTTCAACGACGGCAGTTGCCAGTGCTCCGACTATTCCAACAGGTTTGCGACGGTTCCTGATTGCGTGCAGCTGTCGCCAACAGTCGTCAGGCAAATCACCTGGTTGCCAGAAACCTGCGCTTACGCCCGTGTGCGTGACGGTCGCGACCTGCCGGACTGGCATTACCTCAAAACTGGCGACCGTATGAGTGTTCATCGTGCTGGCGCATCGGCGCAAGACAAAACCGTTTCAGAACAGAATGTTACGGTGGAAGAGTATGAGGACTTCCTGGTCGACATCGACGATCTCTGAGCAAATTCGGTCAGAATAGGAATTTTTTCCTTTACAGCGCGCCGCTGCTTTGGTACACCTATGGTACAGTCGGAAAAGTGGGTCGAAAAACGGCCGGCCCGGCGTTTCTAATATTGTGATCGGAGATGCTGCATGGTTTCGACCGTTGCCGAGCGATGGGTTGCCATGCGTGCAATTCACGAAACGTTTGGCGTTGGCGTTGATCTTTTGTGCAGCGCCACCGGGCGCAGTGTCGCTTCGGTCACCACGCGCATGAATGCCGAAAACTGGTCGCCGCCCAACCGCGATAGAAGTGCAATCCTGACGCGCATGTCGGCCATGCTTCAAGCGCAGCTGGGCGATTTGGAAGAGCACGTAAATGCAGGCGAGGGCGCAGACGAGAAATCGGTGCGTACCTTGGGCACCTTGGCTCGCACGTGGGAGAAATTGAACACATTGGAACAGCTCATGGACAAGGAACTGGATGAACGACGCCACACCCAAGACGCCAAAACCTCCCATGGCCGATCAGGTGGGCCAGCGGGAGCGCCGACAGGTGGGCCAGCAAATGACGACGCAGGACTACATGCGCTCCGTCTGGAGCTTGAGAAACGCATTGCCGCGCTTGTCGAGCGGAAGTCTCAGGATGGATTTTCTCAAGACTCTGTCAGCGAGTCAGCTGATCGATCTGGCAAATGACTGGCGGCTTTGGGGAAGGCTTGATCAACTCGCGCCGGAACTTTCCGCCAAACCCTGGCGTACATGGCTGTTCATGGGTGGGCGCGGCGCGGGCAAAACCCGTGCTGGCGCGCAATGGATCACCGGCATGGTGGCAGGGCTGGCAGGCTATGGCCCCTGTGAAACCGGGCGCATCGCCCTCATAGGCGAGACCTTTGCCGATGTCAGGGACGTGATGGTGGGGGGTGATAGTGGGCTTCTGGCCTGTGCGCCGTCTCAAGATCGGCCCAATTGGGTTGCCTCGCGCCGCACCTTGGAATGGAGCAATGGCGCGACGGCCATGGCGTTTTCATCTGAAGACCCAGAGGCCCTTCGCGGGCCTCAGTTTGAAATAGCATGGGGTGACGAGCTGGGAAAATGGGTCCGAGCCGCTGAGACGTTCGACATGTTGCAATTTGCCTTGAGACTGGGGTCGGCCCCTCGCCAACTGATTACCACCACGCCGAGACCTGTGCCAACTTTGAAGGCGCTTCTATCGGCGGCTGATACGGTGACTACGCGGGCGAGAACCCAGGACAATGCCGCCAATTTGGCACCCGAGTTTCTGGCTTATGTGGAAGAACGCTATGGCGGCTCAGCGCTTGGGCGGCAAGAGCTGGCGGGCGAGCTGATTGAGGAGGTCGTTGGAGCCCTGTGGACCCGCGCGATGGTTGCAGCCGCGCAGGGTGAGGCACCGACATTGGGGCGCATAATTGTGGCCGTGGACCCGCCTGCGGCCTCCCACGCCAAAGCCGATGAGTGCGGCATTATCGTCGCCGGCTTGGCTGATGATGGTGTGGCCTGGGTCTTGGACGATTTGTCCGTGCAGGGCGCGCGCCCTGAACAATGGGCTGCAATCGTTGCGGATGCGGCGTGTGAATACTGCGCTGACCGTGTTGTCGCGGAAGCAAATCAGGGCGGCGACATGGTGGATGCAGTTTTGCGGTCCGTAGAGCCAAATCTGCCGGTAAAACTGGTGCACGCCACACGCGGAAAACATGTGCGAGCCGAACCCGTTGCGACGCTTTATGCCCGCCGCAAGGTCCGACACGCGCGACCCATGCCGACCCTGGAAGATCAGATGTGCGCCTTTGACGGGTCCCGTTCTGGCGGCTCCCCGGACCGCCTAGACGCTCTTGTTTGGGCCCTCACAGAGTTGGTTTTGCAGCGCGTTGGTGCGCCAAAAATTCGGACGCTCTAGCGCGCCCACTTCGAAAGGAATTGCGATGAGACACGCTGACGGCCGTAAGGGCCGCGCAGACGAAGCCGTGCGTGCGAATGCGGCCGCACCGGAGGTCAAAAGCGGCATACGCTTGGACAAATCCATTTTTCCCGAAGGGTTCTTCACTCTGGAAGGCCTGTCGGCTCCCTATATGGCGCCTATGCAATATGAGCAGATCGCCCAGGCTGCCTACCTGCAAAACCCGGTGGCCCATCGGTGCATCAGGCTGGTATCGGAGGCGATAAGCTCTCTTGATTTGGTGGTTGGAGATGAGTGCGGTGAGACCTTCGATACACACCCACTGCTGAGCCTCATGCGCCGCCCCAACGAGCGGCAGGGCATGGCCGAGTTTTTGCAAACGCTTACCGGCCATTATGTAACGCGCAAGTTCGAATGGTTCTTTAGGGAATATCTGGGATAGAGCGGGAATAGACGCTTAGAGCTAGTGTTTGTGGGGCTCTTGAAGGGGGTCTTGAAGACTCTCAGATAAATCGCCGCGCAACTTCGAATGATCCCGAACGGCCCTAAACGGCCTGAAGCGCCACGCGCACCATTCCGACAATATGGACTCGATCAATATCAGCTTGAGTGATGGTCTGAGGCGGGTACTTGGGATTGTCGGAGATGAACTGGTAGTCACCAGTCAAAAGGCGTTCGACGCGCTTGACGATGACCGCGCCGTCCAAACTGATGACATAGATACCGCCCTGAACAACGCTCTTGATGGCAAAGTTCACGACCATGGGTGCGCCATCTGAGATGGTCGGCTCCATGCTGTCACCGTTGCAATCGAGAATACCCGAGTGGTCTGGGTCCAATCCAAGGTCGCGAAGCCATTTTCGCGGAAAGAACGCCGTAGTTCCGGGCTCTTCAGTGGTTGCGATGGTCCCATTGCCTGCTGCCGCTTGAACATCATAACGCGGCACCTCGGCTAGCTCGGGGCCCATAAACGGAGCCTGAGGTTCGCTAAGACCCATCTGATTTGGCTCATCTTCCTCGCCCGTCAGTAGCCAGCGCAGCGACACGCCTAAATGGTCGGCAATGGCCACGGCAGCATCGCCTCGGGGAATGGAGTTTCGCTTTAGGTAACCGTGCACAGCGCCATCACTCAAGCCTGTGGCTGACGCCAACGCTGACACATTCCCATCGAAAGAAGCTCTCAGTCGAGCTCCGAAGTTTTCTTCGGAACCCGTCATAACTCTGAACTCCCTTCAGAGTTGGGTTGTCGATGAAAAGCTCGGAGCAAGTGTTTGATATATTTAGAAAAAAACAGACCTATTCGTAGAAATATCCGAACATTGAACTCTGAACTTCAGATTGCCGAAGTTTTGTATTGCACAATCCGTAGTTTTATGCGACAAGATGCTGGTCACTTGTTGTTTTGCGTACGTGACCAATCGCTCCCCCCGCCAGGGGTGGGCTTTCATTGGAGATGACGCATGACGACCAATCCCAAGGTCAAACCGCCCGCCCAGCCAGGACCAAATGGCTGGGACAAGCAGGCGATTAAAGCAGCCCTCGAACGTGAGGGCTGGAACCTTCGAAAGCTTTCTTTGGAGAGCGGCTTCCACGCCGGTATCTGTCGAGACGCTCTGCAAGGAACGAATACGAAAGGCGCTCGGCTGATAGCCGACACGCTTCGTGTTTCCTTCGCGGAAATGTTCGGACATTGGCCCACCTATCAGCATGTTGTTGCACAGGACGACCGTGAGCTTCCTGCTCGCGGCCAACACAACAATGTGCGCAACAATCGTTGTGTGGAAGCTAAAACGCCGAACGCCAGCCGACAAGCTGCGGGGAGTGTTTGACATGAAGTTCCCCACAAAGCTTACACGCGCTGAAATTTTGCTGTTCGCATCGCTTCTGTTGATCGCAAGCATGACAGTCTGGCCAATGGTTGCGTCTCTTTGGGAGGTGCTGGCCAAATGATCGCTCTTGAGACCATCCATATCGACCTTATCGACCGCACCATGGGCAGTCGGCGAGTCGACCCCGCTTGGGTAAACACCATTGCAGAGACCATCATCGCTGGCGCTGACGTGGCTCCGATCGATGTCATCGAAGATGGCGACCGCTATCGCCAGATCGTTGGCCAGCACCGCCTTGAGGCTGCCATTGCAGCAGACGAAGTCACAATCGAGGCGCGCGTTTTCCCTGCTGATCATTTCGCCAGCGAAGACGAAATCACCCTGCATCAGCTGCAGGAGAACATGGTTCGGCGACAGCTTAGTGTTCTGGATCGGGCGATCTCGATTGAGAGCATGAAGGACATCTACGAGCGCCAGCACCCGAATGCAGCAAAGCATGGCGGGCGCCGTGTGAAGGCTGCGGACGATAACCAAGCCGCCAAGTTGGCGGCTTGCTTCTCAGAGACTGCGCAAGCGACTTTGGCTATGAGTGAACGGTCAATTCAGCGCGCCCTTAAAATCGCTGCTGCATTTGATCCGGCTGCGCGCAAAGCTCTCGCACTCCTCCCGATCAGTGACATTCAATCTGATCTCGAAACCCTCGCTGGTTTCAAGCCGAAGGACCGCGAAGCCCTGATCAAGCTCTTGGCAGATGACGCCAACGAGATTGATCGCTTGAGCGATGCCATGGACCGTCACTTCAAGCGGGTAAAGCCGCCAAAGATGTCGTCGGTTGAAGTTGCGTCTGTCGTTTTCGAGAAGCTGGAAACGAAGGATCGCTTCGCATTCTTCGATACGCATGCCGATGAGATCGATGCTTGGATGGCAAGTCGATGAGTCCCGCACGGCGGGCGCGCGACACGCATACTGGTGATCTGTTTGCTTGGAAGCCCGAGCCGGTTTCGGTTGGCTACGATGAAGAGGCCGTTGGCCGGTCCACGACGAGCAACAAAATTGCGCGTCTGCTTTCCCGCGCATTGAGGGAAGCAAAGGACGAGTCTGGGTTTTCCCGCGAAGACATTGCCACGCTAATTTCTGAGCATATTGGCCGTGCCGTTTCGAAGGACATGCTGGACAAGTTTTCCAGCGAAGCGAGCGAGGACCATCGTGTCCCACTGGACGTGTTTATCGCACTCATAGAGGTGACGGAAAACCATAGGCTGATCGGGTTTATCCCAAGCTTGTTTGGCTTCGTAGCTGTCGATCAGAAGTACGAAGCGATCATACAGCTCTCGTTGCTTGAAGAGCATGAGAAGGAACTGGCTGCGCACAAGGCTGCGCTCACCGCCAAGATGCGGGGGCGTCGATGACCTACATTGCTTGGACGGATCCGCAACCAAAACTCCATCAGCGATCTACTGACGTGTTGTCGGCCATCCCGATGGCAACGCTGGCGGCGATCCATCGGAAGGTGACGGAAGCAGTCTGCGATCAATCTCGCGCGCCCCGTTCAGCAGAAATAATAGAAGGATTGCCACAACTCGTTGATGGTCGGAAAGGCCCTCAGGCAGGTGAGCAATGCTAGCCGTACCTTCATGCCAATTCGCAGCAATTACGGTTAGAGCGTACACATACCGTTCGTACACTACTCGTTGCACTTGCAATGACGAAGAGCTGATACTGCTGAAGTCGTCATTCATCGCGATCGTCGCAATAGCGAGGTCTGCATCGTCGTCAAAATGCCGGTCATACGGCACGGATTTGACGTCGTTCGACAGGCGAGAAAATGGGTGTATCTCGGCGAAGAGCAGCTTGAGCGCGAGCTCCGGTGCAACTGGAAAGAATTCCGGCTGTTCGTCAGTGGCAAGAGCCTCTTGTAGGTACACCAGCCAGGCGCGCTTGCGAGTTTCACCGTCTATCATAGAAAACCTCCTCGTTTGGTATGGCATTCGGGGTTGGCTAGGGGCCGGAGCGGTTTGCATGGCCGCCCGGTTCCCGTTCCAAATTAAGCACAATTCCTTGGTGGCGTCATGAACGCTCCAAAGAACCTCGAGACGCTCGCGAAGTGCCCTGTGCCTGGTTGTCCAAATGCTGTCCAACCAGGGCGGATGATGTGCACGCCACATTGGAACCGTGTGCCTACCCAAATCATAGACATGATCCGCACTTGCGACCGATCACTAGAGGAAGGTGAGCAGGGCGCGATCGGAGAGCTTAGCGAGCAGCGCGAATACTACTGGCGTCGTGCACTTGATGAGGCGGCGAATGCCGAAGCGGTGGCCCGATGAAAGAGTACTGGACCGCACGCGAATTGGCAGACGAAAAGCTACCTCTTGTTCCTCATAGTGAGAGTGGCGTCATCAAGCACGCTGCTACGCAAGGTTGGGATGCTGAACCTGCCAACTGGCGAGCCCGAGACGGGCGCGGCGGAGGCAGAGAATATCACTACCGCGTGCTGCCGACGCCTGCCAAGATTGTGTTCCTGTCCAAGCACCTTGATCTGGCCTCTGGCGAGCCCGAGACCGGCGGGGAAATCACCGAACAAATCAGCGACGGAACTGAGAGTGCTCGTGGTGCGAGCGAACGCGATGCACGGCTTGTGATCGTCAATGGATTCCTGCGCTTTGCTGCCCATCAGCGCCTCAATGAAACCACCTTGATTGGGATGTTCGCGACCAAGTACAATGCGGGGCGTTTTAACGTTGAGGGTTGGGTCCGCGATACGGTGCCCACAATCAGCAAAGCCAGCCTCAAACGATGGAAGTTGACAGTGCAGCGTGGCGAAGCTCACAAGCTCGCCGTTGATCGCAGCAAGTCGCGCAAGGGCACTGGCGTTTTAGACACCGCGAACAATGGCGAAGTGAAGGCCTTTGCACTCGCACTTGTGGCCCATCAACCGCACCTGTCCGCCGCCAACGTTCGCAAGCTCTGTCGCGATGAGTTTGGCGATCAGATCACCATCCTCAAGAAGGGTCTCAAGACCGTCTCGAAGATGCCGCCTGTGCGCACTTTCCAGCACTTTCTGAAGGCGCTGAAAGCCGACAATTCGATTGCTTTGGTCAAGCTCACAAATCCTGACCAGTTCCGCTCCACTCTGAAGCTCGCCGGAACCGGTTCTCTGAAGCATATCACCGAGCCAAATGCGCTCTGGCAGATCGATGCGTCGCCCGTGGATGCCCTCTGCCTCGACGGTCGCCATTCCCTATATTGCTGCGTCGATATCGCTACGCGCCGAATGATCATGACGGTGTCACGGACACCGCGCGCATCCGCTGTGATGAGCATGCTGCGCAAGGCCATTTTGGCATGGGGTGTGCCGGACACAATCAAGACCGACAACGGCTCTGATTTCGTCGCCCGTGACACCAAACGCCTGTTCGCTGCCATCGGAATCGAAATGGATCTATCGGACGCATATTCGCCAGAACAAAAGGGCCACGTTGAGCGCGCAATTCGTACGTTCCAGCATGAAGTTGGACCGCTTTTGCCGGGCTTTGTTGGTCACTCTGTCAGGGACCGCGATGCCATTGAAAGCCGCAAGAGCTTTGCAGCCCGCTTGGGTGAAAGCGACCAAGATACGTTTGGTGTTCAGCTCACTGGCGGTGACGTGCAGCGCTACATGGATGAGTGGCTGGAGTTCACCTACCAGCACCGTGGGCACAATGGTCTCAATGGCCGGACGCCGTTTGAATACGCCTCTTCTTCGACGACAATCAAACGGACAGTCGGAGAGCGTGCGCTAGATCTGTTGTTGATGCCGGTTGCTGGCAAAGACGGCTACAGAACCGCCACCAAGTTTGGCATCAGGATCAGCCATCACCACTACCTGAATGCGGCAGTTATGCCCGGGCAGAAAGTCTTCGTTCGGACAGATCCGGAAGACATGGGCATTGCCTATCTCTTCAACGAAGATGGTGGCGCTTTTCTCGGAGAGGCGGTCTGTGCCGAGCTGGCAGGCATCAACCCGCAACAGTTTGTCAGCGAACAGAAAGCCATGCAGGCGGAACTGATCGCAGAAGCGACCAAGGGCATCAAAAGCCGGATGCGTGAGATCGCGAAGGGGCCAGCTCTCATTGAGCGGGTGCTGCGACAGGACAAAGCAGACGCACCGAACGTGGTCGAGCTGCCCAAGCCTCAAGTCGAACACACTACCCCGCAGATCGCTGCCGCAGACGAAGCCATGGGTGGCCCACAAGCTCCTGAAGAACGTTCAGCCGATGTGCTGTTTCTTCCATCCATGAAGCACCAACCACGTGTGGCCGAAGTTCACAAACTTCAGCCTGCTGAAACCCAGTGGGATCGGTACCGCCGAGCCCTTTCCATCGCCGAGCGAATTGCAGGATCGGAAGACATTTCCGACCGCGATCGCCGCTGGCTTGATGGCTACCAATCCAGTGCCGAGTACTCGTCACTTGAGCAGATCGTCGCCGATTTTCCGGAGATCGATGTCAGCTCAATGATGTGACGAGAGGATAAAAAAATGCCCGCCAGAAGGACCAACTTCTGACGGGCTGCAGATAACGCAAGGAACAAGTACATGACCGCGCACTCGCCTGTCAAATCTACCGCACCTACCCGACCAATCGGGACAGTTGCGCCACTTCAAAACGTCATGGGTTGCATGAAAATCGCCGATACGCTCGTGAACCGCGCCAGCGGCTTGCCCGGGATCGGCGTCATGTTTGGTTATTCCGGCTACGGGAAAACCGTCGCCGCAAACTATGTCCGCAACGCCACGGGCGCACATCTGATCGAAGTCAAAAGCTATTGGTCGAAGAAGGCCTTTGCTGAAAGCCTCCTCGTCGCGCTCCACGATCCCAACCCAAAGGGGACGGTGACCCAAATGCTTGATCGCGCCATTCGAATTCTGGGCGATGACCCCAAGCGGCCACTGCTCATCGACGAAGCGGATATAGCGATCGACAAGGGCTGGATTGACGATATCCGCGGTCTTCAAGAAGCTGCTCAGGTCCCGATGATCTTGGTTGGCGAAGAACGCCTTCCTCGCAAGATTGAGCGCTCAGAACGAACTTTTGACCGCGTATTGCACAGCGCTTGGTACATGGCACTGCCGTGCGACGAGGCTGACGCGCGACAGCTTGCTCGACTTTTCTGCCCCGATGTTGAGCTCGCAGATGATCTGATCTTGGAGATTATCAAGCAGACAAGCGGCAAGGCTCGTCGGATTGTAACAACCTGCCATTCAATCAGGGAATGGGCTCGTCTTCACGGAGCTCAAAGCGTTGATGCCAAAAGCTATGGCGGGGATTTTGCGACTGGTAGGGTGCCAACACGCCACATGGTGGAAGGCACCCGCAGTTCGAGGGCACGAGTATGAGTGCCGTTCTCGCATTGAAGCACATTGATGCCGACCCAATCCTGCGCGGTAACGATCATTTCTGGTCGATCATTCGTCAACTGACCGAAGATGATCGCGAGGCGACATTCACGGTCAAAGATATCGTGCACAGGTCGGAGCGCTCTATCACGCGTCAGACCGTTCGCGCCTACGTCAACAAACTGGTAGCGGACGGCATTGCCGCGAAAATTGGTGAGCTCGAAGGCCATGGATTTGCCGCTGGAGTATTCCAATTGGTGCGCAGGCCAATCGAACCGCCTCGCTTTGGCAAGTACGGCATGGTCCGCCAACAGATGTGGCAGACCATCACCTACCAGCTCAAGGCTGGCTTCACTCTCTCAGAGCTGGCGACCTATGCATCTACGCAAGAGGTCATGGTCTCGAAGGCATCAGCCACAGTCTATGTGAGGGCTCTTACTCAAGCCGGCATTCTTCAAGTGATCAAAGAAGCCCGTCCTCATCACGAGGGTGAATTCCGATTGCGCCCCGGCGCGGAGGCTGGGCCTAAAGCTCCGATCATCTTTGGTGCTGAAATGGTCTTTGATCCGAACACCCAACAAATTCTGGGCGAGCCTGAAGCGACAGAGATTGGGGGCGCAGCATGAACGCGCAGCCATCTTCCAACACCATCGACAACGTCGCCAAAGCGCAAGCTGCTTGGGGCACGGACGGGCGCGAAGTTCCTGATTGGGTGCTCGCCTTGGCCGAAGCCTGCAACGACAGCAGCCAGATCAAGGCAGCGAAACGGGTGCAGGTCGGATCGTCAACTGTCAGCCAAGTGCTGTCTGCGACGTATCCCGGCGACCTGAAAGCAATGAAACAACGCGTCGTCGACGCGCTCATGCAGCCCATCGTGGTTTGCCCCGTGCTCGGGGAGATCAGTCGAGAAAAATGCACCCAATGGCAGAGCCTGCCTTGGGGTGCATCCGACAGCATGCGGGTGCGGGTCTACCAAGCCTGTCGCGCTGGCTGTCCGCACGCACGCAGCCACATTTTGAAGAAAGTTGGATCATGACCAAAAGCAATCCCTTTGCCGTGTCTGACGGCATTCACGACCTTGAACAGCAAGCTATGGCGTTTGCCGGCCAGACAGTTCAGCTCTCATCGGACGATACGGCTGAGCTGTATCAATCCCTTCACGAGCTTCGCATCAAGGCGAGATGCCTTGAGACGGAGCTAAGCCGTGAGACCTGGAACCGAAATGCGTTTGAAGAACAGTCCGCTCGGTTGCGCGCAGTTCTTGAGGATCCATCATCCAATGTGATTAATGTTCCGGACTGGGCGGCTCGTAAAGCAGGCATGAAGCCGGCAGGCACTGGCGGTGCAGCATGAGCGAGCTCACCCCAGACCTGTCGACCATTGCCGAAATGGTCGCGGAAGCGACCGGCGTGTCTGTCGTGGCTATGCAGTCGCGGCAACGGCGCAACGATATGATCGTTGCGCGCCAGTTGTTTTGTTTCATGGCAGCGCGTCACACCACCCATTCTCTGCCCGAGATAGGCCAGTTCCTCGATAAGCGCGACCATTCCACGGTTCTCCATTCGGTGCGGGCAACGGAAAGACGTCTGCTCAAGGATCTAAAGCTTGCGGCGATTGCGGATCGACTGACTTCAAAGCTCATGAGCGAGTTGGGGCCAGAGTTTGAGGTGCGCGCCAAGAACATCGCTGAGCAAGCGGTTGCCGCCGCACTGGCGCCCATCGTTGAAGCTGCGCAGCGCGAGATCCAGCAGACTGCCGTCGACATGATCCGGAGCGAGGATTTTGTCGCTCGGCTCGACGCCATCATCGGGTCCGAGATGAGCAAGAAGCAATTCGCTGCCGCCTTGGAAGTTTGCATCGCTCAGCAGGCTTTCGAGCAGGCCCTCAAGACCGGAAACTCCCACAGCGAAATGATCGTGTTGTTCCGCAAGATCGGCGGAATGCGCGCACTGCTCGGGCAGTCGCTCCAAGATTTAGACCCTCAAGACAACGACGCTCCCGGAAAGGACGCAGCATGAACATCGAGAACATTGAAGGCACCACTTCGACCGTTCCGCCAGCTGGCACGGTAGAAGTCTCTGGCAAGCAATACATGGCCGACGCGAAAGGCCAGCTCGTGCCTGTGGAAACAATCAAACCGCAGCATAAGCTGGAAGATGAAGCAGTGCGGAAGATCGTTCATTTCGCTCGCGATCTATCAGATCAGATCGGCCGGTTTCGCGGTCACACCATGACTGATCTTGGCGAGTTCGACGCCCTTCTGCAGCAGGAGTTCAAACAAACCAAGGGCGGCAAAAAGGGCAACCGGACCTACCAGACATTTGACGGGTTGATGAAGGTCACTGTTCAGGTCGCGGACTTCATCGACTTCGGTCCGCAATTGCAGGTCGCTAAATCGCTCATGGATGAGTGCCTGACCGAATGGAGCGAAGACGCACGGCCGGAGATCCGCGCGATCATCACTCGAGCTTTCAACACCGACAAGGAAGGTCAGGTAAACCGCGCAGAGATCTTCATGCTGCTGCGCCTCGATATCGATGACCCGCGCTGGATCAAAGCTATGGAAGCCATTCGCGATGCGATGCGTGTCACGGGCTCTAAGGAGTACGTTCGCTTCTATGAGCGAGCGCGCATTGAAGATCGCTGGCAGGCCATCACCATCGATCTCGCGAAGGTGGCGTGATGAAAAACAAGATCTCAGATCTCAATGATCATCTGTTTGCTCAGCTCGAGCGCCTTTCCGACGAGGACCTGACGGTTGAGCAGATCGAACAAGAAGTCTCACGATCAAAGGCGATCGTCTCTGTCTCCAACCAGATTGTCGAAGGCGCTCGCCTGCAGATCAAAGCGGCGGAGCTCTACACCGAGCATGGCGCTTACATCGAACGACGGCTTCCTCAGCTCGCGGTGAAAACGATCGAGGGAAGTTCGTCATGAAGGGTCGAGCGATTAAGTACAATGAGGCAGAGTTGGCTTTCATCAAAGCTAACTCGACGTTGCCCCGTGCTCAGATGACCGAGCGGTTCAATGAACGTTTTGGTCGAAAGGTCAAGCAGAGCAACCTCCACGCGCTTTGCAAACGCAATCGATGGCTGACTGGCCGAACGGGCTGCTTTGCATCCGGTAACGAGCCGATGAACAAGGGCAAAAAGATGCCCTACAATGCGAACAGCGCGGCCAATCATTTCAAGCCCGGGCATTTGCCCCACAATACCAAAAATCTAGGTCATGAGCGCTTATGCAAAGATGGCTACGTCTTGGTGAGTGTTGCGCAGAGAAATCCCCACACAGGTTATAACCGTTGCCATGTCCACAAACACCGCTGGCTGTGGGAGCAGCAGAACGGGAAAGTGCCGGATGGCTACTGCCTGAAATGCCTCGACGGCGACAAAACCAATACCGACCCTAGCAACTGGCAGGCGATACCGCGGGCCGTTAATGCCCGCCTGAATGGGCGAGGCAAGCTTCAATATGATGAAGCGCCAGCTCAGCTTAAGCCAACGATATTGGCGACTGCGAAACTGGAACAGGCGATCAGTGAGGCTCGGTCTCGATGAACCCGCTCGCCACCATTCACATCGCCAAAAGGGAGCTTGGCCTCGACGACGACACCTACCGCGATTTCCTTGAGCGCGAGACGGGTAAGCGATCTGCCAAACATCTGACGCATGGCGAGCGGCTGAAAGTCGTTTCCGCAATGGAAAGGGCCGGTTTCAAGAAGTCCTCGAAAGGCGCGCGGATCGGCCTCGAAGGGGATTATGCTAGGCTGCTGCAGGCGCTTTGGATTGACGCATGGAACCTCGGCTTAGTCCGTGACCGCCGCGACAAGGCGCTTCTCGCTTTCGTTAAGCGACAGACTGGGATCGACCACACCAAGTGGGTTCGGTCTGCGAAGGATGCGACCAAGGCTGTTGAGGCGCTCAAAAGCTGGATCGCGAGAGAAGCCGACGTGGACTGGAACGTCGCCGATCAGCGCTTCGGGAAAGCCATAGCGTTTGCTCAGTTCAAGCGCCTGCGCCCCCACGTGGAAGATGCACAAAAAGCGTTTGCAATGGAAATTGCAATCATGACCGGCGTCGATCCTTCCGAGGTGAGCGATGCAGTCTGGATCGATGTCATGAACCGCCTCGGCCGTAAGCTCCGCGAGAAACCGGCGGACGCGGCATGAAAACCCGCATCTCCATACCAACGCAGCGGACAGCGCTATCTCGCGCAATCAGTCATGCTGAGAAGAGCGCGCCGGCCGCGCTGGGC
>JBCBZX010000207.1:0-5603 GCA_039815105.1 Pseudomonadota bacterium | reverse complement strand
TGCGATGCAGCAGACACGCGTCACCATAGGAGTAGAAACGGTAGCTTTGCTCTATCGCATGCGCGTATGCAGCGTGCATTTCATCCAGCCCCGCAAACGCGCTGATCAGCATAAACAGTGTCGAGCGCGGCAGATGAAAATTCGTCATCAAAACGTCCACCGCGCGGAACACATATCCCGGCGTGATGAAGATATCTGTTGAGCCGGTGAACGGATGGATCTCGCCATTGGGACCGGCGGCACTCTCAAGCAAGCGCATAGACGTCGTCCCCACCGCAAATATTCGGCCGCCATTTGCGCGAACTGCGTTGAGAGCATCCGCAGTTTCCGGAGCCAGTTGGCCAACCTCAGCGTGCATTTTGTGGTCGGCGGTATCATCCACTTTCACCGGAAGAAAAGTGCCAGCGCCAACATGCAAAGTGACGAAGTGAAGCGACGCACCAACGTGCTTCAATTGCTGCATCAGGTCCGGCGTGAAGTGCAGCCCGGCGGTTGGCGCAGCGACAGCACCTTCGTGTTTGGCATAGCTGGTCTGATAGTCGCTTTGATCGCGGTCATCTTGATCACGCTTAGACGCAATATAGGGCGGCAAAGGCATCTCGCCCATTTGGCTGATGGCAGCCATAAGCTGATCGCCTGCACGGTTGAACCGCAGAAGAACCTCACCCGCGCCACCCTTCTCTTCAATCACCGCTGCGAGATCGCTGGCAAACTCAATCGTTTCGCCGGCAGCCACCTTTTTGGCAGGGCGCAGGAAGGCCCGCCAACCGTCGGTGCCGTCCATCATATGCAGGGTTACACTCACTCTGGCGGTGACGGGTTGCCCGGTCAGCTGGTCCGTACGGGTGCGGGTTCCATGCAGTTGTGCCGGAATGACCTTGGTGTCGTTGAAGACAATTGCATCGCCTGCCCGCAGAAATGATGGCAGATCACGAATGAAATTGTCACTGAGCTGCCCATCTTGAACGCATAGCAAGCGTGCGGCGGTCCTGTCCTCTAAGGGGCGCAGGGCTATGCGCTCATTGGGCAATTCAAAGTCAAACTCGTCAACGCGCATTCTAGACGTCCCACACTCCGCAAAAAAGGGGCGCAGAGCGCCCCTTATCGTTGCGCCACAAGCAGCTGATCAAGCGTCTGCGGCAACTTTCATTGAGTTTATGGTGTCGGGATTGCGCGGTGGCTCCCCCTTTGCCAGCGCGTCGACAGCGTCCATGCCATCAATCACCTGGCCCCAAACCGTATATTGACGATCCAGGAACTCCTGCTTGTCAAAACAGATAAACCATTGCGAGTTGGCGGAGTTGGGGTCGCTTGTGCGAGCCATGGAGCATGTGCCGCGCTCATGGGGCGTGGCGTTGAACTCCTGGTCAAGATCAGGATGGTCGGAACCGCCGGTGCCACGGCCCTGCGGGCAACCGGTTTGCGCCATAAAGCCATCGATCACACGATGGAAAACAATGCCATCATAGAAGCCGGCACGCGCAAGCGTCTTAAGGCGCTCGACATGATTTGGCGCAACCTGGGGCAGAAGCTGAATGGTCACCGGGCCTTTGGTTGTGTCGAGCAAAAGCGTGTTTTCTGGGTCTTTAATATCAGCCACAGGGGCTCCTTTCGTTTGAAACTTCGCAGCTGCGTGCGGTGAGTCGCAGCCTACTGGGCGTCAGCGGCAACTTGCACCTTCAGCATTTTGTCGGGATCTTGGACCACACCATTGGCCGCCGAGTCACCCTTTTTGATTGAGTCTACATATTCCATGCCAGTGGTGACCTGACCGACCACCGTGTACTGGCCGTTGAGGAAAGAGCCTTCATCGAACATGATGAAAAACTGGCTGTTGGCGCTGTTTGGGTTCGAACTACGGGCCATGCCAACGGTGCCGCGCTGAAATGGCACGTTCGAGAACTCTGCTGGCAAATCAGGCTTTTGCGAGCCGCCCATACCTGTACCGGTGGGATCCCCGGTTTGCGCCATAAAGCCATCAATCACACGGTGAAATACAACACCATCATAGAAGCCTTCCCGCGCGAGCTCTTTGAGCCGTGTTGTGTGCTGCGGTGCAACATCTGGGTTCAGCGCAATTTCCACAGTCCCATCGTTCAGTGTGATCAGAAGCGTGTTCTCCTTGTCGGCGGCCAAACCAGGGGAAACAAGGGTGATTGCAATGGCCGCCGCCATGGTGGTGGACAGACCAAGAGCAATCATTGAGCGTCGGGAGAAGTTTGAAAACATGTTGAGGGGCCTTTCAGGATGTGTCGTGCGTCTTATGACGTCTAATTTGGTTTTGCGAACCGCTGTTCAAGCGCTTGTGCTACCGGAGCACTGACAAACGGTTCGATATTACCGCGCATAGAGGCGATCTGCCGAACAAGTGTGCCGGTGATGAACCTCGTTTCAGGTGAAGCGGGCAGAAATACGGTCTGTAAGCCAGGCGCCAAGGTGCCGTTCATACCCGCCATTTGCATTTCATAAGGCAGATCATTGGCATCACGCACACCGCGAATGATGATGCTGGCTCCAGCCTCCTGCGCGGCGTCAACCACAAGGCCGCGAAAAGGCTCCACGCCCAAGCGTGTCGTATCAAGCTCAAACTCCTCAGCGCTTTGCCGAACCAGCGCCGCACGCTCGTCAAAATCAAACAAGGGCGTTTTACCGGGATGCACCCCAACGCCAACAACTACACGGTCGGCCACGTTGAGACATTGCGCAAGCAAATCCAGATGCCCAAGGGTGAATGGATCAAACGAGCCGGGAAAATAGGCGATGCGATAGAAGGCGGATTTTTCCATAGACCTGCCTTAACCACCGTTGCCATGGCGTTCAATGGGCGAGGGTTGATTGAGTGAAACGATGTGCTCGATTGAGTGGGTTGCGCGCTGCAACTGGCCAATCAGGCCCGGGCGCCTTTGGAAAAGGCCAGCCACAATCCACCGCCAATAAGTGCCGTACCGCTTAAGCGCTCAACCAGTCTAACTCGGTCTTTCGACAGGATGGATCCAGCACGACCGGCGAACAATGCGTAAGCGCTGTCGAACAGGGTTGCATAAGCCATGAACAGCGCCCCGAATATGAGAGTCTGGGCAACCGTATTGCCTGATGGGTCTACAAATTGAGGAATAAAGGCCCCGAAAAACACAAGCATTTTCGGATTGGACAAGATCACGAGAAAGCCTTGCCAGAAATAAGCGCTATCAGACTTGGATGGCCCGGCGGTTGCGCTGCCCAAGTCGCCGTTGGAGCGCCATAATTTGACACCCAACCAAATAAGATAGGCGGCCCCAACCCATCTCAGAACCTCAAATGCGTAGCCAGCCTCGCGCACGATAAAGTCAAGACCGAAGGCCAACACGACCACCATCAGCGCGATGCCCAACTGTGTGCCCGCAATATTGATGAGCCCAGACCGCGCACCGTAGCGAAGTGAATTGGCGATGATGACTGTCACCGTGGGCCCCGGCACAATGATCAGTGCGATGGAGGCCGCCGAATAGGCAAAGAGAGTTGAGAGCTCGATCAACTGTCTTCTCCCTCGGTTTCAGCCGCGCCCGGCACTTCCGGCTTTAGTGGCATGACATTCTCCAACTCTTCGGGGGTATCATCCTCCGCAGCGTCAGATACCCGCTCAACGGACACCACTTCCTCATTCTCGGCGGTCGAAAACACGGTCACACCTTGGGTGGCTCGACCTGCGATGCGAATGCCGCTGACCGGGACCCGAATGAGCTTGCCACCGTTTGAGACCAACATGATCTCGTCGCTCTCCTCCACAGGGAACGTGCCTACAAGATCGCCATTGCGATCATTGACGGCCATGGCGGTGATGCCTTTGCCGCCACGGCCAGAGCGGCGGTACTCAAATGTAGATGAGCGCTTGCCGTAGCCATTACGCGAGAGCCCCAGCAAGAATTGCTCAGCCTCAGCCATTTCCCGGAATCGCTCTTCTCCGCCCACCAGAAGGCTATAGTCCGGGGTGCCGCCCGCGTCTTCTTCATCGCCGCGCAACTGGCGCGAGAGTTTCATGTAGGCATCACGATCTTCTGTGGTGGCCGCAAACCCATCGAGAATGCACATGGAAATAACCCGGTCACCCTCCGCGAGATTAATGCCACGAACGCCTGTGGAGTTGCGGCTGGCGAAAACCCGCAAGTCGGCAACTGAAAAGCGGATGGCCTGCCCCATGGCCGTGGCCAGCAGAACATCCTGGTCGGACCGGGCGATATCGACGCCGATGATTGCATCATCCTCATCGTCCAGTTTCATGGCGATCTTGCCGTTGCGATTCACCTGCACGAAGTCAGCCAGCGAGTTTCGGCGGATCGTGCCTTTGCGGGTTGCGAACATGATCTCGAGTTCGGCCGCCGCGCTCTCAGCTTCGGGCAATGGCATGATGGTGGTAATCCGCTCGCCTTGCTCCAATGGTAGAATGTTCACCAATGCTTTGCCGCGCGATTGCGGCTGGGCCAGCGGCAACCGCCATACCTTAAGTTTGTAAACGATACCGCGCGACGAGAAGAACAACACCGGGGTGTGCGTGTTGAGCACGAACAAGCGGTTCACAAAATCGTCTTCTCGGGTTGCCATGCCGGAACGGCCCTTGCCGCCGCGGCGTTGGGCACGGTATGTGGAAAGTGGCACGCGCTTAATGTAGCCACCGTGGCTCACCGTCACGACCATATCTTCACGGGCGATGAGATCTTCATCATCCATGTCCGAACCGCCATCCACCAACTCGGTGCGCCGTGGCGTGGCATATTCTTCGCGGATCTCCACCAGTTCGTTCTTGACGATTTCCAAAATTCGGACACGGCTTGCCAGAATGTCGAGATATTCCTTGATCTCCGCACCGATGGTGTTGAGTTCATCGGCAATTTCATCACGACCAAGGGCGGTCAGCCGCTGTAGACGCAACTCAAGAATAGCGCGGGCCTGGGCTTCCGACAGATTGTATGTCTGGTCTTCGTTGAGCCCGTGGCGCGGGTCCGAAATCAACTCCACCAGCGCTGCCACATCGCCGGCGGGCCAACGGCGCTCCATCAACTGGCTGCGGGCGGTGGCCGGGTCCGGCGCATGGCGGATCAACGCGATCACCTCGTCAATGTTGGCGACCGCAATTGCAAGACCCACCAGCACATGCGCCCTGTCGCGCGCTTTTCTTAGAAGGAATTTGGTGCGCTTTTGAACGACTTCCTCGCGAAACGAGGTGAACGCAGAGAGCAAGTCGATGAGGTTCATCTGCTCGGGCTTACCGCCGTTCAGCGCAACCATATTGACACCGAACGAGGTCTGAAGCTGGGTGAAGCGATAAAGCTGGTTCAGCACCACGTCTGAATTGGCGTCCTTCTTGAGCTCGATGACCACGCGATAGCCATCGCGGTCGCTTTCGTCGCGAATATCTGCGATCCCTTCGACACGCTTTTCGCGCACCAGCTCAGCAATTTTCTCAATCAAGCTAGACTTGTTGACCTGATAGGGAATTTCCGTCGCAACGAGTGCCTGTCGATCGTTGCGCGTCGTCTCAGTGTGCACACGAGCGCGCATGAGAATTGAGCCACGCCCGGTGGCATAGGCTGCTGCTATGCCGGACCGACCCAAAACCATCGCACCTG
>JBCBZX010000042.1:0-14293 GCA_039815105.1 Pseudomonadota bacterium | reverse complement strand
GTTTGCTGCGCCCAAAATGGGCGAGATGCAGCCTTCCAACAAGCGCCAGGTCCAGCGGTTGCGCACCAATCTGGGCATGGTGTTTCAAAGCTTCAACTTATGGAGCCACCGCACCGTCATCGAAAATGTTATGGAAGCGCCGCTCCACGTGCTCAAACTGTCCAAGGCCGAGGCGAAGGAACGCGCTGAACGCACGCTCAACCGTGTGGGCATGTGGGAGAAACGGGACCAATATCCCTCTTATCTGTCCGGCGGGCAGCAACAGCGGGCAGCCATCGCCCGGGCACTCGCGATGGAACCGCGCACGATGCTGTTTGACGAACCAACTTCAGCCCTAGACCCCGAATTGGTGGGCGAGGTGCTGCGGGTTATCAAAGGCATTGCCGAGGAAGGCAGAACTATGATTCTCGTGACCCACGAGATGAGCTTTGCGCGTGACGTATCCTCTCACATTATGTTCCTGCACCAGGGCAAAGTGGAGGAAGAAGGCACCCCGCAACAGCTGTTTTATGAGACCAGGAGCGAGCGCTGCCGCGCATTCGTTCAGTCCATCCACTAGCCTGACCGGACACACGTCCGATCGGGCACTGATCCTCACAATAGGAGACCAATATGAAGAACATTATCGGCAAACTGGCCATCTCGGCCGCAGCTGTTGCAATGGCCACCGGCATCGCATCTGCAGAACTGCGCGTCGGCCTGGACACCGCGCCTTATCCACCTTTCGCGGAAGTGGATGCCAGCGGCAACCAGACGGGCTTTGAAATCGAACTTGGCGAAGCCGTGTGTGAAGCCATGGGCGAGACATGTGTGTGGACGCCCACCGCATGGGACGGGATCATACCAGCTCTGACTTCCGGCAAGATTGACGCGATTTTCGCATCCATGTCGATCACGGAAGAGCGGGCCAAGGTCATCGCCTTCTCCGACAAATATTACAACACACCCGCAGTTCTGGTGGCACCTAAGTCATCTGACATTACCGAAGATCCAGCCTCGCTTGACGGCAAGATTGTCGGCGTCCAGGTGTCCACCACCCACGCGAACTATGCGCAAGCCAAGTTTTCTGACACGGCCGACAGCATCAAGACATATCCCGCTTTTGACGAACACAATGCCGATCTTGTCGCCGGCCGTGTGGATGCCGTTGTTGGCGACAGCCTGGCGTTTTCCGACTTTTTGGAAGCCAACCCAGACTTTGAAGTCAAAGCTCAGTTGAATGATGACGCGATCTTCGGCCTGGGCGTCGGCGTGGGTCTGCGCAAGGAAGACACGGAACTGCTGGAGAAATTCAACGCCGCGATTGCAAAGGTCCGTGCAGATGGAACCTACGATGAAATCGCGTCGAAATATTTCGATTTCAACATTTATGGCGCCGAGTGAGCCTGAATTTGTGACGTGACATCAGCCCCGGCGGGACCGTTCGCCGGGGCTTTTCTTGCAAACCGGATTGTCTCGCCCTGTGGATTTAGGATTTATCGATCTGTCGCAACTTGCCTACAGCCCTCCGGGCCGTGGTGCGCTTTTGCTTTCGGGTTTGTTGGCCACTCTGCAGATTGCAGCCGGAGCCTTTATTCTGGGTCTTACGATCGGTTTTGGCGGCGCGCTTGGAAAACTGTACGGGCCTTCGCCGCTGAAGTGGTTTTTGGAAGGCTACACGACCATTGTGCGCGCCGTCCCAGAGCTGGTTCTTATTTTGCTGGTGTTTTATGCCGGTAGTGGCCTCGTCAATGAAGTATTGCGCAGCTTTGGCCAGCGCCCCATCGACATAAATGCACTGCTTGCCGGCATTGTTGTGCTGGGCTTTGTTATGGGGGCCTACGCAACCGAAGTTATGCGTGGCGCGATTTCGTCCATTCCCAAGGGCCAGATAGAGGCAGGGCGTGCCTATGGCATGTCGAGCACCATGATGCTTCGGCGCATCGTGGCACCAGCCATGATGCCATTGGCCATTCCGGGCATCGCCAATCTTTGGTTGATCGTTCTCAAGGACACAGCGCTTTTGGCGGTGATCGGCTCCATCGAATTGGCCACGCGCACCCGACAGGCGGGCGCCACGACGCGGGAATATCTCACCTTCTATCTGGCAGCACTGGTGCTGTATTTGCTGTTGACGCTGGTTTCCATGTACGCAATTCGCCATGTGGAACGATATTTTCGACGCGGATTGCGCGGGGCCAATAGCTGATGGTTTGGGATTGGCTTCCAGAATACCTGCCGCGCCTGGCTGAAGGGGTGTGGATCACCATACAGCTCCTGGTGATCTCACTTACAATTGGCACGGTCTTATCGGTGCCTATTGGCCTGGTGCAGGTCACAGGCCCGCGTATCCTGTCTTGGATGGCGCTCAGCTTCTGCACACTCATTCGAGGTACGCCGCTGCTCATTCAGCTCTGGCTGGTCTATTACGGGCTTGGCTCTCTGTTTCCCGGTATTCCGGGGCTACGCGAGAGCTTTTTATGGCCATACCTACGGGACGCCTTCCCCTATGCGATCTTCGCGTTCTCGCTATCGGTTGCCGGTTATCAGGGGGAGGTCATGCGCGCAGGATTTTTATCGGTGAGCAAAGGAGAGCTTGAGGCTGGCAAGGCGTTTGGTATGGGGCGCTGGACCTTGCTACGGCGCATCTGGATGCCGCGAGCGTTCCAAAACGTGCTGCCGACATTGGGTAATGAAGCCATTCTAACGCTCAAAGCCACTCCCCTTGCCGCCACCATCACAGTGTATGATGTGTTTGGCGTGGCCACGATCATTCGACAGGAAACGTTCCGCATCTACGAGCCGTTGCTCCTTATCGCTGGCATATACATTGTCATCACATTGATCTTAACCTTGCTCTATCGCTGGATTGAAAACCGAGTGCCGCGCCCGGCGTAAACCAGTGAATGCCCGAGTGACAAAGCGCAATTTGATGCTGAAACCTGATGCTTAAATGCTGTGCCATACGCGTTGTCGCGTCCCTGATCTGTCTATGGGCAGCACCCGCATGGGCCCAACCAGATGAGAGCAAACAACCGCCCATCGATAGCGGCCAACCTCTGGCGGCAAAGCCTGTGCTTCCGCAGGCAAGACCCGATACTGACAAGCCCCAATTGCCACCAGCGCAGCACGTTGAGGTGCCTTTGCCCCGACCCGCGCCACCCATGTTGGGCACACAGGCGGGAACAAGCAACTCGGATGCGGCAACGCGGCCGGCTGCGACCGTTGGAGCCGAATGTCTCGCTGCGCTTCGACGCGTGGCCATCGTTGAACGAACCGCCTCACCTGACGCCGCGCACAGCGCCTGCACGATCCCCGATCCTGTACGGCTATTGGCGGTCAAGGGGAAATTTGAGGTCAAGTTCACAGGTACGCCAACGCTGGATTGCCCCATGGCCAGTGCGCTGGTCGACTTTGTGACCAATGTTGCTCAGCCCCTGGCGCGGCATCACATGGACAAGACCCTGACCGAAATTTCCACCGGCCCCGGTTTCTCCTGCCGCCGCAGAAACAACGCATCCACCGGCAAACTGTCGGAGCACGCATTTGGAAATGGCGTCGACATTACGGGTTTCAAATTTGGCGAGGAACTGGGGTTTACGGTGGCGGCGAGCTCTGAACTGCAAGAGCCGCAAGCCGACTTTCAAGCGGCATTGCGCAAATCGGCATGCGGTTGGTTCACCACCATTCTGGGGCCGGGGAGCGATGGGGCCCACGGCACCCATCTGCACTTCGACCTTGGCCGCACAGCCGATTTGAAGCCGGGGCGAGAGCCGTATCGCATCTGCAATTAGGTCGCCAAAAAACAGCGCCTGCGTCTTTCTGGCACTAGGCCAAGGTCGCATGTGGAGGGAAAGTAAAATCAGGAGTTGTGCTAGCTTTTGCGCAGCGCGGATTTGAGGACAAGACATGCTGGACCGACCAGACCAGGCCGACAGAACCATTCCCGGCCCACAAGGCCGTGGAGAGGCGAGCGGAAACCGCAAGCGCCGCAACCCAGCGCTGCCCAAAGGCCGCCAATTGGATGACAGCGCGGTTTCACAAGTGCGCGCCCTCTTGGCGGAAGAGATTGACCGCTTTGGCGAACTCAAGCGCGACCGGCTGATTGAATATCTGCACCTCATTCAGGATGAATATCGCTGCCTGAGCGCGGCACATATTCGAGCGTTGGCCGAAGAGATGCGCCTGTCCCAGGTTGAGGTTTATGAAGTCGCCTCCTTTTACGACCATTTCGATGTTGTGAAGGAGGGTCAGGCCGTGCCGCCTGAGACCACCATCCGCGTTTGCGATGGCGTGGCCTGCATGATTGCGGGTGCCGAGCAGCTGATCTCCGAGCTGGAAGCCGACACCGATCCATCGACAGTGCGTGTGGTGCGTGCACCGTGCATGGGCGGCTGCGATGTTGCCCCAGCCGTCCGGGTGAGTGATCGCGAGATGGGGCAAGCGACAGCGGACAAAGTCCAGACCGCCCTGGCCTCAGGTGATCTCGGTGCGGTGAAGCCTGATTATAGGGGCCTGGATGCCTATCGCGCCGAAGGCGGTTACTCTATTTGGGAGCAGCTTGAGGCTGGCATCATATCGCCCGATTTTATCATTGAAACCCTGTCTGATTCCGGGCTCCGGGGCCTTGGTGGCGCCGGCTTTCCAACCGGTAAAAAGTGGAGCTTTGTGCGCGGTTATGAAGGCCCCCGCCTGATGACCATAAATGGCGATGAGGGCGAGCCCGGCACCTTCAAGGATCGCTATTATCTGGAGCGCAATCCCCACGCGATGCTGGAGGGCGCGCTGATTGCGGCCGCCTGTGTGGAGGCTGAACGCTGCTACATTTATATGCGCGATGAATATCCCGCCGTGCTGAACATATTGCGCGACGAGATCGCGGCGGTGGAAGCAGCTGGCCTGGCGCAGCCGGGCTTCTTTGAGTTGCGGCGTGGGGCTGGTGCCTATATTTGCGGCGAAGAAAGCGCGATGATTGAGAGCATTGAGGGCAAGCGCGGCCTGCCCCGGCACCGCCCGCCCTTCATCGCCCAGGTTGGTGTCTTTGGCCGCCCGACGCTGAACAACAATGTCGAAACGCTGTATTGGGTGCCTTCGATTGTGGAGAAAGGCGTCGATTGGTTTCGTGATCAGGGTAAGCCGGATCACCCCGGCATGCGCAGCTATTCCGTCTCTGGCCGAGTGGCACAGCCGGGCGTGGTGATCGCACCGGCAGGGTCCAGCGTGAACGAACTTATTGAGCGTTGCGGTGGCATGGCGGATGGGCATGCCTTCAAAGCATACCTTCCGGGCGGTGCATCGGGTGGCATATTGCCGGCCTCCAAAGGGGATGTGCCGCTGGATTTTGGTGGCGAGTTGGCCGAGCTGGGCAGCTTCGTTGGCTCCCACGCCATAGTGGTGTTCTCAGATGCGGACAGCATGCGTGACGTAACACTCAACCTAGTGGATTTCTTTACCCATGAAAGCTGCGGCCAGTGCACACCCTGCCGCGGCGGCACCGAGAAGATGGGCAAACTATTGCGCAGCGACGAAGCGCTAGACGAAGACACGATTGCCGACCTTGAAGCCGTGATGCGCGATGCGAGCATTTGCGGCCTGGGCCAAGCGGCCCCCAACCCCGTGCGGCATCTGCTGGAGCATTTTCGGGAGGATTTGTAATGAAGACCATGGTCATCGGCACACTCTGCCTGATCGCAGGATTGGCGGGTGGCGCTGCCGGAACAACCTTTGCGCCCACCCTGCTTGGCGGAGCGCATGGCGGACTTGGGGCCAACCAACCCTATCGCGACGAGCAGGGACGGCCGATCACCTCGTTGAGCGCCGAAGACGTTGCACAGCTTGAAGCGGGCGCTGGATGGGGACTTGCTAAACCCGCAGAATTCAACGGCTACCCAGGCCCCGCCCACGTGTTGGAATTTGCCGACGAGCTCGACCTTACGGAAGAGCAGCTTGTCGGCATTCAAGCTAGCTTCGGATCCATGCAGGCACGGGCCAAAATGCTGGGCAGACACCTGATAGAAGCCGAGAAAGCGCTGGATGGTGCGTTCGTCGATGGCGTTGTTACTTCTGAGCTTCTGCAGCTACGTCTGGAGGCTGCGGAAGCAGTGCGGGCCGATCTGCGTCAAACGCATTTGGCAGCGCACCTCGAAGTGACGCCGCTCCTCACAAACCAACAGCGCGAAAAGTACGATCAATTGCGTGGCTATGCCGGGCACAGCGGACATTGATATGACCCAAAAAATCACCCTCACCCTCGACGGCAAGTCCGTTACCGCCTCCCCCGAAGACACGATTTGGCAAGTGGCAAAGCGCGAGGGCACGCGCATTCCACATCTGTGTCATCTGGACAAGCCGGGTTACCGGCCCGACGGCAATTGCCGAGCCTGCATGGTGGAGATAGAGGGTGAGCGCGTGCTGGCAGCCTCCTGCCACCGCAAGGTCGCCGACGGCATGGTGGTGCGCACCGACACAGAACGCGCTGACAAAAGCCGGCGCATGGTGTTTGAGCTGCTTGCATCAGACATGCGCGCGCCTGACGAAAGTCCGGATGGCCAAGCGCCGTTCTGGGAGTGGGCTCAGACATGGGGCATTGCGGGCAGCGACAGGCTGCCGGGCAAGCACGGCCATGACGGTGACCATGCTTCAACAGCCACGCACTCTCAAACGCCGGGCCTTCACGACATTTCCAACCCTGCCATCGCTGTGAATCTGGACGCCTGTATCGCCTGCAATCTGTGCGTCCGCGCCTGCCGCGAAGTTCAGGTGAATGATGTTCTGGGCATGGGCGACCGCGGCCACCACGCCATCCCCGTGTTCGACATTCACGATCCCATGGGCAACTCCACCTGCGTGACCTGCGGCGAGTGCGTGCAGGCCTGCCCGACGGGCGCGCTCTACGAGAAATCCCTGATGGATGCGGGCGGACGGCAACGTGTCGTTGAAGACTTCGATGATGCCGTCGACAGCGTGTGCCCCTTCTGCGGGGTTGGCTGCCAAACCACCATGTACACGAAGGATGATAAAATCGTTCTGGTGGATGGACGAGACGGCCCGGCCAATGAGAACCGCCTGTGCGTCAAAGGCCGGTTTGGCTTCGACTACGCCATGAGCGACGAACGCCTGACAAAACCGCTGATCCGGAGAGAAGACGCTCCAAAGCGTGGCGATATTGATCTGCGTGCGGGCTTGCTGACCGTCGACGATGTGTTCCGCGAAGCCAGCTGGGAAGAAGCCATGGCACTGGCTGCTAAGGGCCTGACCGATATTCGCGACGGCACCGGCAAGGGAAAAGGCGGCAACGCACTCGCCGGGTTCGGCTCCGCCAAAGGCTCCAATGAAGAAGCCTATCTGTTCCAAAAATTCATCCGCCAAGGCTTTGGCACCAACAATGTCGACCATTGCACCCGACTTTGCCACGCCTCCTCCGTCGCGGCCCTCTTGGAAGGTGTGGGCTCTGGGGCTGTGTCGGCGCCCTTTATGGACGCCCAAAAAGCAGAGTGTGTGATCGTAATCGGCGCGCGGCCTGCCACCAACCACCCCGTGGCCGCCACCTATTTCAAGCAGGCCGCAAAGAACGGAACCAAGCTCATCATAATGGACCCGCGCGGTCAGGACCTCATGCGCCACGCCGAGCACTCTTTGCGGTTCAAGCCCGGCACCGACGTCGCCATGCTGAACGCCATGATTCACACCATCATTGATGAGGAACTTTACGACCAGCAATATATTCAGGCCAATGTGGACGGGTTCGAAGCCCTCAAAGATAAGGTGAAGGACTTCTCCCCCGATGCCATGGCTGACGTGTGTGGCATAGACGCCGAAACCCTCCGCACGGTGGCCCGCACCTATGCAAAGGCCGAGCGCTCCATGATTTTCTGGGGCATGGGTATCAGCCAGCACACCCATGGCACAGACAATTCCCGTTGCCTGATAGCGCTGGCCATGATCACCGGCCATGTGGGCCGTGAAGGCACGGGACTGCATCCGCTGCGGGGCCAGAACAATGTCCAGGGTGCCTCTGACGCCGGGCTGATCCCTATGATGTATCCCGATTATCGCCATGTGGAGCGCGAAGACGTGCGCGCCGAAATGGAGGACCATTGGGGCCGTACGCTGGACCCGGTGAAGGGCCTGACGGTCGTGGAGATCATGGATGCCATCCATGAGGGCGATATCACCGGCATGTACATTATGGGTGAGAACCCAGCCATGAGTGACCCGGACCAGCACCATGCCCGGGCAGCTTTGGCCAAGCTGGATCACCTCGTGGTGCAAGATATTTTTCTCACCGAGACCGCATGGCACGCCGATGTCGTGCTGCCCGCTTCCGCCCACGCCGAAAAGCTCGGCACCTTCTCCAACACCAACCGCCAAGTGCAAATCGGACGACCAGCCATCCCCACTCCGGGCGATGCTCGGCAGGATTGGGAGCTGATCGTGGAGCTGGCCAACCGCAGCGGGCTTGATTGGCAGTATGATGGCGTGCCTGCTGTTTACGAAGAGATGCGCACGGTGATGAAGAGCTTGAACTACATGCCGTGGGAACGGCTGGAGGATGAGGGCTCGGTCACCTATCCCAGCAATGAGGATGGCACCCAGAATTGGACGATCTTCACCGACGGCTTCTCCACCGGCGACGGGCGCGGACGAATTGTGCCGGCAGATCTTAGAGCGCCGGACGAAGTGCCGGATGCGGATTTCCCCATGGTGCTGACCACGGGCCGGGTGCTCGAGCATTGGCACACGGGTGCCATGACTCGCCGGGCTACAGTGCTAGAAGATATTGAGGGCGAGGCATTCGCAGCCATGAACCCGCGCGAAATCGCTCGGCAAGGCTTATCCGTTGGCGAACTGGTTCAGGTTGGAACCCGCCGTGGTGACATCACCGCATTGCTGCGTGCCGACCGTGAAGTGGCGGACGGGATGATTTTCATCCCCTTCTGCTTCACAGAAGCGCCGGCCAACGTGCTGACCAACCCTATGCTCGACCCCTATGGCAAGATACCTGAGTTCAAGTTCTGCGCCGCCCGCGTGGAACCGGCAGACAAAATGGTGGAGGCAGCCGAATAGCGCTGAGCCTACACTGCACTCATGTGGTGTAGGCGCTTAGGGCTGCGGCCGTGCCCTGCTCTTCGATAAGTGTAAGCCAGCGGACAAATGCATCTGAAAACCTCGCCTCTTGTGCGAGATCGCCAAAATATTGCGTTTGCTCAATCCAAATGCGCGGCTCGCTTTTGCTGCGCATCGCCATCTGCTGAAGGTCCGCCGCATGGGGGTCATTGGCCATAATCTCAGAGCCATTCTCGCGGGTGCCTTGGCAATATCTCGCCCACATAGCACTCATGAGCGCCAAGCCCTCCACCGGCTGACCGCCTTCAAGTGCGTCACGGATACATGGCACGATGAAGCCCGTCTGGCGGCTGGATCCATCGAACGCGACGCGTCGGGTGGTGTCTATTATCTCCGGGTTTGAGAACCGTTCATCGATCATATCGAGATAGGCAAGCGGTGTTATGCCCGGTACCGGCGCAACATTTGGTGCAATCTCCTGCGACACTGTCTTGCGCAAAAACGCCTTGATCGCCGGGTGGGCCATGGCGCCGGCAATGGTGTCGATGTGCAGCAAGTCACCGGGTATGGCGATCAGCTGATGACCGCCATTCAGCACTCGCAATTTCATGGCCTCAAAAGCGTGTACCTGATCGGAGAACACAGCCCCCACTTTGTCCCAAGCCGGGCGCCCAGCGCAGAAATTATCCTCTATAACCCACTGGCGGAAATTCTCGTGAGTGACCGGAGCCCGATCCAAAACCCCGAAGGACTTGGCCAACTCAAGCTCGCGGGGGCCGGTGGCAGGCACGATGCAATCGACCATGGAATTGGGGAACGAACATGTCTGCTCAATCCACCCCGCCAGCTCTGCATCCTGCAGCGCAGCCAAGCCTACGACAGCACGGCGCAGGATTGACCCGTTGCCCTGCAGATTGTCGCACGACAGACAGGTGAAAGGGCCGTGACCATTGGCACGCCGAATGGCCAGGGCCGCAACCATAGCTCCGAAAGCCGTTCTGGGCCGGTTCGGGTTTTTGACATCGTGGGCAATGTCAGGATGGTTGGTGTCAAATCCACCATTTGCAGGTTCGAGATAATAGCCACCTTCCGTCACCGTTAGCGAAACGATGCGAATGTCCGGCGCTGCCATACGCGCGATCAATGGCGCATTGCCATCGGCAACTGGCACGTAATCGATCATTGACCCGATCACTTCGGCGGAGGTGCCGGTGGGGTCTAGCTCAATCAGGGTGGTCAGGTAGTCCTGTGCCTTGAGCCGCTCACGCTGATGGGCATCAGGGGCGCGCACGCCAGCACCGATGATCGCCCAGTCATGGCACTGGCCAGCCTGCATCAGGCGGTGCAGGTACCATGCCTGATGCGCACGGTGGAAATTGCCCAGACCGATATGTACGATACCGGCAGACAGGTTCGACCGGTCATAATTAGGCGTGTTCAAGCCAGCTGAAAGCAGAGCCAAATTGGCCTGGGAAAGGGCAATGACTTTGTGCTCTTCGTCGATTTGGGTGTCGCTCACCATTGCGTTGTTCACAGTCAGCTCATCCATTGGCCGCCATCCACATTATAGGTTTGGGCGACAATGTATTCAGCATCATCCGACGCCAGAAACACCGCCATACCGGTCAAATCACTTGCGGTGCCCATGCGACCATAGGGAACAGCTGCGCCGACTTCGCCCTTCTTTTCGCCGGGCCGCTTGCCTTCAAGTTTTGCAAATGTCGCATCCACACCGTCCCAATGTTCGCCATCCACAACACCTGGAGAGATGGCATTCACATTTATGCCATGCTCGATGAGATTGAGACCAGCGGATTGGGTGAGGGAGATAATGGCCGCCTTGGTTGCGCAATAGACCGCCACCAACGGCTCACCACGACGGCCCGCCTGGCTGGCCATGTTGATGATAGAGCCCCGGGTGCCGCTGTCGATCATGTGTCGGGCCACCGCCTGCAGGGTGAATAGAGTGCCAGCCACGTTGATGTCGAAGACCCGGGAATAGTCGTCGCGCTCGATATCGACGATGGGCGCTGCGGAGAAGATCGCGGCATTGTTGATGAGCACATCAATCGGACCCAGCTTTTCGGTGGTCTGGGCGATGGCGGCATCTATGCTGTGCTGCTGCGTGACATCAAGGTGTACCGCGATCGCCACATCGCCCAGCTCGGCGGCCACTTGGTTCGCACCTTCAAGATTGATGTCCGCAATCGCGACACGGGCACCTTCACGGACATATGCCCTGGCAAATGCCAGCCCTATGCCCCGGGCGGCGCCGGTGATGATCGCGACTTTGCCTGCGAGCCGTGTCATGCCAGGCGCATGCCTCCAGCGTCAAACTTGTGAATGCGGTCATCACGCGGTGTCAGGTAGATTGTGTCGCCATGGCGCAGCTCAATCTCGCCGGACGCGCGCACGGTCAATGTCTCAGCATGGCCGGTGCCGTGGATGTGGAAGAATGTGTCGGACCCCAGGTGTTCGGCCACGCCCACCGTGCCCTGCCAATCGCCGGCTGTGGCAGAAACATCAATATGCTCTGGCCGGACACCGATACTGGCCGCACCATGCTGAGCGGCGGCATCACCCTCAATGAAGTTCATCTTTGGTGATCCGATAAAGCCGGCCACAAACTTGTTACGCGGCTCACGATAAAGGTCCAACGGTGAGCCGACCTGCTCGATATTGCCAGCGCGCAAAACCACGATTTTGTCGGCCATGGTCATGGCTTCCACCTGGTCGTGGGTAACGTAGATCATGGTCGTCTTCAGCCGGTTGTGCATCTCGGAAATCTCGAGGCGCATGCCGACGCGCAGTGCGGCATCCAAGTTGGACAAAGGCTCATCGAAGAGGAAAGCCGTCGGGTCGCGCACAATCGCGCGACCAATGGCAACACGTTGGCGTTGGCCACCTGACAATTGGCCCGGCTTACGGTCCAGATAATCGCCCAAATTGAGGGCTTTGGCGGCTGCTTCGATCTTGGTGTTCTGCTCGGCTTCGCTCATGCCCGCCATGCGCATGGGAAATGCGATGTTCTTACGAACCGTCATGTGCGGGTACAAAGCGTAAGTCTGGAAGACCATGGCCAAGCCGCGCTTGGAGGGCGGTGTTTCGGTGACCGTTTTGTCATCGATGAGAATGTCGCCCGATGTGCAATCCTCAAGGCCCGCAATCATGCGCAATAATGTGGATTTGCCGCAGCCCGACGGGCCAACGAAGACCGCGAACTCTCCGTCCTCAATCGTCAGGTCCAGCGGTGGAATGACCTGTGTTTCGCCAAAAGTCTTTGTGACGTTTTTAAGTTGTATGCGTCCCATGATCTTTTCCTATTTCACAGCGCCAAAGGTGAGACCCTGGACCAATTGTTTCTGACAGAACCAACCCAATACGATGATGGGGCCGACGGCTGCGGTGGACACGGCGGCCAGACGCCCGAAGAACAAACCTTCCGGTGCGCGGTTGCCCTCAATGAGTTTGGAAAGTGTTGCGGCTTCAGTCGTCGTCAGCCGGACCGTCCAATAGGCTTCATTCCAGCAGAAAATGAAAATCAGCAGCGCGGTGGACGCTATTCCACCCCATGCCAGGGGAATGAGAATCTCTTTGACCTCGCCCCAGGTGCTGACACCATCCATCTGCGCCGCTTCAATGATCTCCTTGGGGATCTCCTTGAAGTAGGTGAAGAGCATCCAGATGCCGATGGGTAGATTGATGAGGCTCAAAACGATGATTAGCAAAAAGTGCGTGTCGAAGATGCCCAGAAAATTCTTGGTCAGGAATGTCATGGGGTACAGCACCGCAGCGGCTGGCAACATCTTGGTGGACAGCATCCACATCAGCACGTCTTTGGTGTGCCGGCTTGGATTGAACGCCATGGCGTAAGCGGCAGGAATACCGACAAACAGCGTGAAGGCCGTGGCGAAAACTGAGGTGATGACCGAGTTGATCGCAAAGCGCCAATAATCGTAATTCTCGGTCATGTTCGTGTAATTCTCCAGCGTAGGTGTGAAGAAGAACAGGAATTCCGGTTTAACTGCGTCGGCGTCGGTTTTGAAACTGGTGAGCAGCATCCAGAAGATTGGAAAGAAGAACAGGAGCGCGACTATCCATGCGCCTGTAGCTCGACTGATCCGGCCGGACCGCGAAGAATGTGCAACGATTGCCATGGTCCAGTGCTCCTAATCCATCAATGTCTTGCCGATCATCCGCAACAGGAAGATCGCAACGATGTTGGCGAGAATGACCGCGAAAATGCCCGTGGCACTCGCAGCTCCGATATTGTTGTTGGCAAATTCGCCAATGAGATAAGGCAGGTTTTTGTTGCCATTGCCCCGACTGACAATCTCGATTTCCGCGTAGAGCGACAAATGGAAGATGGCTTGGATCATGACGACAATGGCCATGGGCCGCGCCAAATGCGGAAGGGTTAAAAACCGAAATTGGGACCATGCGCTGGCACCATCTAGAATGGCCGCTTCCTTCTGCTGCTGGTCTTCGGACTGCAAGGAGGTCATGAAGATCAGCACCGCAAATGGCGTCCACTGCCAGGTGACCATTATGATTACCGCAATGGCTGACGTTTGGGTGGCGCGGAAAGAAATCGGCTCCAGGGTGGGCCATAGCGAAAAGAACCACCCGATGAGCGGCGCATTCTTCATGCCAACGATGAACTCGTTGATGCCGCCGACTGCAATGCCCTGTAGGCCCAGAACAGGGTCAAGGATCATATTGATCCACAGCACGGCGTTCACCGCAGGCATCACAAAGAACGGCGAAATGAGGAGCACGCGAACGATGCCGCGGCCAGGGAATGTCTGATTGATCAGGACGGCAATCACGACGCCAAGGGCAACTGTGAGAAACAGGATGCTGCCCACAATGATGAGACTGTTCTGAATGGCAAACAGGAAGTCCTTGGAATTGAGCACAAACTCATAATTTCCAAACCCACGCCAATTGCTCAGTGAGGGTGTCGTCCACTCAGGCCGACGAAGGCTGTTCAGCACATATCGAATGAACGAGAAATACAGCGTCATCGAGAGCGGAACTAGCATCCAGATCAATAGCAACAGCACCGCTGGAGTCTGGAGGAGACGTGGAAGCTTTCTATCGGACATGGCTTTCCCGTTTCGACGAGCCACAATGCTCATCAATTGCTTCAATTGGCAAATTGGAGGGTCGGCGACGGCGGACTATCAGCCGCAATCTGTTCTTGGAACACCAGAACAGAGGCCCGACTTTCGCCGGACCTCCACTG
>JBCBZX010000413.1:0-2302 GCA_039815105.1 Pseudomonadota bacterium | reverse complement strand
CGCTGCGGCCATCAGTTCCCGTGTGTAATCGGTTCGCGGAGCATCAAATATTTGGTCTGTTTCGCCTTGTTCAACAATCTTGCCGTGCTGCATGACCATCACCCGATTGGCCAGTGCCCGCACGACTTTCAGATCGTGGCTGATGAACAGGTAAGCCAGATTGTGCTTGGCTTGGAGGTCCCGCAGCAGGTCCACCACTTGCGCTTGCACGCTCATATCAAGGGCCGAGGTTGGTTCGTCCAGCATCACGAAATCTGGCTCCAAAATCATCGCGCGAGCAATCTCGATGCGTTGGCGCTGCCCGCCAGAGAACTCGTGCGGATAGCGATGGCGCGCGGCAGGGTCGAGGCCAACTTCTTCCAGCGCCTGCACCACCCGCGCGTCCACATCTGCCGACGTTAGCTTCTCATGCAGTTTGAGGCCTTCGGCAATGATTTCAGCTATGCTCAAGCGCGGCGACAGAGATCCATACGGGTCTTGGAACACGATCTGCAGGTCTGGCCGCAGAGCGCGCATTTGCTTGAAGGTCTTGTCCGAAATGGTGTCGCCCAGAAAGACGATGCGACCCTCCGACGAGATCATCCGCGTCAGTGCCAGCGCCAGCGTCGTTTTGCCCGATCCGGATTCCCCCACAACCCCCAGCGTTTCACCGCGGCGCACATCCAGAGACACGCCATCCACCGCTTTTACATGGCTGTCTATCCTGCGCAGAAAGCCTTTGCGGATGGGAAACCAGACCTTCACATCCTGACCTGTCAAAACCGTTTCAGCAGTGGGCGAAACCGGTAGGGCACGGCCCCGGGGCTCGGCAGAAAGGAGGTGCCGCGTATACTCATGCTTCGGTGCGGTAAAGATGCGCTCGGTTGCACCTTCTTCGACAATTTTGCCACCCGTCATCACGCACACCCGATCTGCCATCCGGCGAACAATCCCAAGGTCGTGGGTGATGAACAGCATGGCCATTCCACGCTCGGCCTGCAGGCGCTTGAGCAACTCCAATATCTGGGCCTGAATGGTGACGTCGAGGGCTGTTGTTGGCTCGTCAGCGATCAGCAGATCCGGCTCATTGGCCAGGGCCATGGCGATCATGACCCGTTGTCTTTGGCCACCTGACAATTGGTGCGGATAGGCGTCAAGGCGGCTTTCAGCATCGCGAATGCCCACCTCTGTCAAGAGCTTCAAAGTCTCTTCGCGCGCAGCCTTATCGCTAAGGCCCCGGTGAATCTTCAGAGTTTCGCCAACCTGCGTCTCAATGGTGTGCAGCGGGTTTAGGGACGTCATGGGTTCTTGGAAAATCATCGAAATGCCATCGCCGCGGACTTGGCGAAGTTTGGCGTCATCGGCCGCCATCAAGTCTTCGCCACCATACATCACCCTGCCTGATGGGTGACTTGCTGCCGGGTAAGGCAAGAGTTTCAAAATGGAATTGGCAGAAACCGATTTTCCGGACCCACTTTCCCCCACGAGCGCTAGCGTCTCCCCAGCTGATATGCTGAAGGAAACATGATCAACTGCAGTGGATTGCGTACCATCCTGCGTGAAGGCGACCGACAAATCTTCAACCCTCAGGAGCGCTGGTTTGTGGGGATTGTCGGCCTTCATGCCGCCATCTCTTCGGCAAGGTCTTCGAGCGTCAGCCGCTCAATATCTTCGGGTAGGAAAGCATCCATACCCACATCTTCCGACAGCATGAATGCGCAATCCGCCATGGTCGCACTGGCAATGTGTATGGCGTCCGCAAGGTCCAGCTTTTTGTTTACTGACCGCAGATGAGCCGCTGCTATCAAGGCGTCCTCGTCCACCTCGATCAAGGTAAAAACCGCTTCGTCAAGCAATGCGTCTTGGTAGCGTGCCGCCAGATCCCTAGCTCCACTGGCCAGCGGTCCTATGAGGGCTTCATGCAGCGTGAGGTGAGATGTTATCAACACAAGGTCTCCGCGCCGCGCCGCCCGAAGCAGCTGCCGCGCGGCGTGGCTGTAATTCTCGACGGCATGGATGATTGCGTTGGTGTCGCAATAGACTTTTTCATAGGCGAGGCGTTCCATCCTGGCTTCACGCAAATGTCTTGCGGGGGTCAAAGGCATCCCGCACGGCCTCGCCCACAAATATGAGCAGGCTCAGCATGATTGAAATGACCGCAAAGCCGGTAATGCCCAGCCATGGCGCCTGCAAATTGTTTTGCCCTGCTGCAGCAACTCACCCAGCGAAGGCGACCCGGGCGGCAGTCCAAACCCCAGGAAATCGAGGCTCGTGAGCGTCGTGATTGAACCGTTGAGGATAAAGGGCAGGAAGGTCAGCGTGG
>JBCBZX010000033.1:0-15989 GCA_039815105.1 Pseudomonadota bacterium | reverse complement strand
CAATGACCAAGCCGCAGCTCGAAAACCCATCTTTTTACCTGACGATACCGGCCCCCTGCCCGTATCTGCCGGATCAACACGAACGGAAGGTGTTCACCCATCTGGTGGGTGAGCGCGCAGCCGACCTCAACGATATTCTCACCCAGGGCGGCTTTCGCCGCAGCCAAAACATTGCCTACCGGCCAGCGTGCGAAGGCTGCCAGGCATGCATTTCCGTCAGGGTCTTGGTGGACGAATTCCGGCCAGGAAAGTCACTGCGCCGGATAAAAAATCGCAACTTGGACATCATCACCGAAATCAAGCCACCGGAAGCGACACGGGAGCAATTCTCCGTGTTCCGCCGATATCTTGATAGCCGCCACCAGCAGGGCGGGATGGCCGACATGGTGATGCTGGATTATGCCATGATGGTCGAAGACAGCCATGTGCCGACTCAGATTGTAGAGTACCGACTGCCAAATCCGGAGACTGCTGAGAACGAGCTGATTGCCGTGGCGCTGTCTGACCGGATGGGTGACGGCTTCTCCATGGTCTATTCATTCTTTGACCCCGAGCATGCCAAACGCAGCCTGGGCACCTATATGGTGCTGGACCATATAAGGCGCGCTGAAGAAGCGGGCCTGGCACATGTTTATCTGGGATATTGGGTCGCGGGCTCGCCGCAGATGAATTACAAGTCGCGTTTTCAACCTCAGGAACATCTCGGCCCACGCGGGTGGACGAAACCAAATATCTGATTTCCTGTAATTTTTATAAGTTTTACTTTTTTTCAGGTCAAACCTATATTTTTTATAGATATCAGGCTTTAAAGCGATTGTTACGCGGAAACCCCTGAGGCACGTTACGACCCACTGCAGCGCGCTCTCCCCGCCACATCTCCAACTCGTCCATCGTCCGCAAGTGAGTCCGGCCTGCACTGTCAGTCCAGCTCAACCCTTCGCTGGCGGCAAATGTTCTGGCATCTGAAATGCCGCCATCCCTGTACTTTTGCAGGCGCACACCTTTACCACGAGCCATGTGCGGCAACTGATCCATGGGGAAGATGGCCAGCTTTCGGTTCTCACCCACCACCGCGACCATGTCATGGTCGGGCTGACAGGTTATACAAATCGCCGCCTCGTCAGGCATGTTCACATTCAGAACCTGCTTGCCTTTGCGCGTGTTGGCCACAATCTCATCTTCAGTGATGAGGAATCCATTTCCAACGCTGGACGCCAGGAGGCGCTTCTGGCCCGGTTTGTGCACGAAAATGTCCAGAGTGTCCTGGTCGGCACCCATATCAACTTGAAGTCGCACTGGCTCCCCATGGCCGCGCCCACCGGGCAATTTGTCTGCGCCAAGCGTGTAGAAACGACCGCCGGTGGACAGCAACACGATACGATCTGTGGTTTCGGCATGGAAATGCAACTTGAGGCCATCGCCTTCCTTGAAACTGACCTTCGACATGTCGGCCAAATGCCCGCGCATCGCCCGAATCCATCCCTTCTGAGACAGAACAATTGTCACCGGTTCCCGCTCTATCATTGCCTCGGCAATGTCGTCCAAATCCCGTTCGGGCGCAGAGCCGAATTGCGAACGGCGCGCTCCAATTTCGGTGTTTTTGCCGAATGCCTTCTTCACTTCGCCCACTTCCCAAGCGACGGTTTTCCATTGTTGGTCTTCCGATGCGAGCAGCGCCTCGATTTCAGACTTTTCACCCGTGAGCCCGTCGAATTCGCTTCGAATTTCCATCTCTTCGAGCTTACGCAAGCTCCTGAGGCGCATGTTCAAAATCGATTCGGACTGAAGGTCGGTTAAATTAAACGTCTTGATCAATTCAGCCTTAGGGTCATCCTCTTCACGGATGATGCGAATGACTTCATCAAGGTTTAAATAAGCGATCAGATAGCCGCCCAATATTTCCAGCCGCCGCTCGATCTTCGCCAGACGGTGGCGAGAGCGCCGCAGCAAGACATCGCGTCGATGATCGAGCCACTCACGCAATGCACTCCGGAGGCTCATCACCTTCGGGACCTTGCCCAGGGACAAGACGTTGAGGTTGAGCGGAATGCGCACTTCCAGATCGGTGAGCTTGAACAGGCTTTCCATGAGCAATTCAGCATCCACAGACCGGCTTTTGGGCTCGATCACCACGCGCACATCTTCTGCGCTTTCATCCCTGATATCGCCCAGCAATGGCAGTTTCTTCTCAAACAGAAGATCTGCGATTTTCTCAATCAGTCTCGACTTTTGAACGCCATAGGGAATCTCGTCGATAACCAGCACATACCCGCCGCGGCCGGTCTCTTCGCGCTCATACTTGGCGCGCACGCGGAAGCCGCCGCGGCCGGTTTCATAGGCCTCTCTGATCGAGGACTTTGGCTCAACGATAATGCCTCCGGTGGGCAAATCTGGACCTGGGACAAACTCAAGAATTTTGTCATAACCGGCATTGGGATGTTTGATCAGATGGAGCGCTGCATCACACAGCTCGGCGGCATTGTGGGGCGGTATGGCCGTGGCCATGCCCACCGCGATCCCCGTGGAGCCGTTTGCCAACAGATTGGGAAAGGCGCCGGGAAGAACGATCGGCTCGCTGTCTTCACCATCATAAGTGTCTCGAAAGTCGACCGCATCTTCATCAATGCCTTGGAGCAGCAATTGTGCGACTTCGGTCATGCGCGCCTCGGTGTAGCGCATGGCGGCGGCGTTATCGCCATCAATGTTGCCAAAATTACCCTGGCCATCGACCAGCGGATAGCGAACCGCAAAATCCTGCGCTAGGCGCACAAGCGCATCGTAAATCGACTGCTCACCATGGGGGTGAAACTTGCCGATAACATCCCCAACCACGCGGGCGGATTTCTTATAGCCGTTGGACGGATCTAGCTTGAGCAAGCGCATGGCGTGCAAAATTCGCCGGTGAACAGGTTTGAGCCCGTCAAGCAAATCTGGCAACGCCCGCGCTGTGATGGTGGAGAGCGCATAGGCAAGATAACGCTGTTCGAGCGCGGATTTGAGATCTACGAAATCCTCGCCGTTCAACGGGTTTTGGGGAGGGCCGCCATCATCGCCAGCGCCATCGAGAATCAGTTCATCTGCCATGGCTCATCGGTACCGCCACACCAACGCAGCGGCAAGCTGGAGCAATTGTGAGTTCACATGCTGCGCACAACGCTATTGGCAACCTGCCGACCGGCCAGCGCCAAGCCAAAGTCCGGCCAATGCCCGGCGATGCCGCGTGCCAAATTAACAGCGGTTTAACCTTGTTTGTCTAAGCTTTTGCGGCGTGTGAGGACGTTGCGGTGCACCGGAGCACCCGCCCCGCGCGTAGGGGTAACCGTTGAACCAACTACGCAAAATCATTTTCACAATCATGAGCTTTGCCACTTTGTTTGGCCTGCTTCTGTTTGCGAACTGGTCGGTGCGGGAAGGTGCAGTCGAGCAGTTGCGCATCGACACCAGGGCTGCATCCGTTGGCCTGATGAACCATATTGAGGGCACACTTGGCAGCTCGCTGCAGGCCCTCATCACGATTGCAAGTTCAAACACCCCGGCCTGTTCGCCCCAGCAGCTGGCTCTTATGCGCCGCACGGTCTACGAGGTAGACCCGATCAAAGAACTGGGCGTCTCCGGCGGTGACGGCTCAGGGATCTGCAACCATATCGGTGACGATCTGCGCGTACGCCGCCTTTCAGAGCCTGTGCAATCCTCCAACCGCAACGTTCTGCTTCAAGTGGTGGAAGTGCGCGGGTCAGGCAAGCCGGCAATGATGGTGAGCTGGGTCGTCAACGCATCTGAGCGCTACGTCGCAATCGTGCCGACCTCCGCCTTGCTGTCAGGGTCCCTCGCAACAGCATCCCAGGAAATTGCCAAGCAAATTTCGTTGGCGGACGGCACCTCAGTGGCGAGTCACCTCTGGCTGGACCAGCTGATGGCAGCCCCAGATCACGTATCGTCGACCACCCAATCGCAGAATTTCCCTTTGATCGTCCGACTGGCCGCGCCCAAATCGCTGGCCTTTGGACGGCTGCTCAGCATCATGCAGGTGGTCAATATTGCTGGTGCCGCGGTTCTCGCAGTCATTGGACTTGTGGTCTACCGCCTGTCGAAAATGCCCGAACAACCCCTCACCGAGATTGAACGCGGCATCAAGCGCGAAGAGTTTGAACCGTTCTACCAACCGGTCATAGACATTTCGACGGGCCTGATGATGGGGTGTGAGGTACTGACACGCTGGCGAAAGGCCGATGGCAGCGTTGTGCCACCCGGCGCCTTCATTGCGCTTGCCGAAGCATCAGGCCTCGCCGTGCCCATGACCCGTTCGGTGATGCAGAAGGTTGCACAGGATCTGAGCGATGTGCGGCAACATCCCTCCTCGCTGAAAATCGGGATCAATCTGTTCGACGCCCACTTTGAAAACACCGACATTGTGGACGATATTCAGGCGATCTTTGGTGATTGTGACATTCGCATGAGCCAGCTCATGTTTGAAATCACAGAGCGACAGCCCTTGTCGAACGTCGCTCGCGCCCAGATCGTCATCAAGAAAATCCAATCCTCTGGCGCAAAGGTTGCGCTCGACGACGCTGGGACAGGCCATGGCGGCCTGGCCTATTTGCAGCAGTTTGGCATGGATGCGATCAAGATCGACAAAATGTTCATCGACCGGATCACGCCGGACGTGGAAAGCGCGCCCATTGTGGATTCGATGATCAATATGGCCAAAGACCTGAAGATGGAGGTCATTGCCGAGGGCATAGAAGATGCCGTGCAGATGGAATATCTTCGCCAGCGCGGCGTGAAAGCGGCCCAGGGCTATCTTTTTGCCCCCCCCCTGCCCAAGAAAGAATATCTCGCCCTTTGCGCCCGTCTGGGGGCCGTCAGCAGTGTTGAGAATGGCGAACAAACTAGCGCCATGAAGACCAGCGGTCTGGAAAGCGCCGCATGAAGTTTCTCGACAAATTTCTTGGTGAGCGCGCGCCGGAAAAGGTGCGCAAAAGCGGCTTGTTTAATCAGGTGGGCAGCAGCTTCCTGTCGCGTGGCAGGGGCATATATTTTTCCAGCCATGCAACATTTAAGCGCCGACTGAAAAGGCTGTACAGCGCCTATTGGTTCTGGATGCTGGGCGCCCTGACCATCGCAGGCGTCTTGATTTTGTCAGCAGCGTTCCAATCCCTTCTGGAAAGGGAAGCGCGCAATCTCTTGCGCTCCGAGGGCTCCCAGCTTGCCGGTGCAACGGTGCAGCGGGTTGAAAACCGTCTCAATGAAACCGTCACAGTGCTCCGCAACCTAGCTGAAAACCGCCAGACCTCCTGTGGCGGCAGGCAGATGATCGCATTTGCAGAAGCGGCAAAGGGCCTTACAGCCGCCACACGCCTGTCATTGGTGGGCCCTGAAGGGTTTGTCATTTGCTCCACGGCCCCCGAGCGCACAGAGCGTATCAAATTGCTGCCGCAGCACACCGACCTGCACCCGCGGGTGACGATTGTGCAGCCAGACCCGCGCGTACTGAATGTGATCGTCGTCTCGTGGCACGTCAATGACGGTGTCCGCATAACGGCGATGATGGATGGCGACAGACTTGAACTGGATGGCCCGCCAGCGCTCTTTCGCGGCCTCATGCACCGGCAGGTGAATCTCAATGGCGAAACGCCTTTCCTCACCGATGGCTTGCCCATTGATGTGAAGGAACTCGACACGGCCGTGCGATCTGTCGCAGAGGGCCGCCGCTTCCCGGTTAAGGCCGTGGTTTTGGTACCAATCTCGGTTCTTCAAAACGTCAACGTTGCGCCCAAGCTTATCATTCCGGTCGTTGTTTTGGTCATTCTGGTTATGGTGACATCCACCATGATGCGCCTGAACCGTACGCTCAGCGCCACAGAAGACACGAGCATCGAGACCGCCTTGGACGATGGTCAAATCCAACCCATGTTCCAGCCTTTGATTGACCTGACCTCCGGCCGTGTTCTGGGTGCAGAGATCCTCATGCGCTGGCAGAAGAAGGATGGAACCATCGCCCGGCCCGGCGACTTCATCCACCGGGTCGAACAATCCAACCTAACCTGTGAGTTGACAGTTTCGCTGCTGAACTCCGCCATTCGCGAACTGGGCGAAACCTATCGCGAAATGCCTTCAATGACGTTGTCTATCAATCTGTTCCCCAAGGATATCAAGGATGAACGGATTGTGGGCATGGTAGAGGAAACCATGCGTGGCCGAACCTTGCGCAGCGAACAAATCATCTTCGAGATTACTGAACGCCGTGGCCTGGACGATTTGGACGCCGTACAGGGTGTGCTCAGTGGCCTTTCCAAACTCGGCGCTCGAATCGCCCTGGACAATGCTGGCGCAGGGCATTTGGGCCTTTCAGGCCTGCGCCAACTTTGGCCTGACGTTGTTAAGATCGATAAAGTACTCGTCGACGCATTGGGTCGGGAAGACAATGCTCGCTCCATCATCGACACCATCGTTAGTTTGGCTGACGAGCTGGCGATTGGCATCGTTGCCGAAGGTGTGGAGAATGTGGACCAGATGCAGCGTCTGAACTCCATCGGGGTCACCGCAGCACAGGGTTATCTGTTCTCCAAACCGCTCACCGGTGACGACTTCAAAGACTACGTGAAGAAGTCAATGCGCGGCGAACTGGCCCGCGAACTGGACGAGATGCGCACAGGCTCTGAAGCCGCCTAGCCTTTCGCTCAGCCGCTGCAAACGGCCTTCATCACTAAAGATAAATTGCGATGTTTTCCGACATAGGCTCTACACCATCGTTATGCCTCATGCTTGTCGCAATTGGCGTAAGGCCTTAGGTTCGCACAGAATCTATCGTTACGTAACACCTCAAGGATTTCAGCATGGTTTCCCACCCCCTCAAGAAACTGCCAATTCTCACAACCCTTTCGGCAGGGCTCATGGCAGCGACCGCGCTTCCAGCCTTTGCCGCGGATGCCGGAGACGCGTTCGCGCGCTACCAAGCAGTTGTGGAGGAAGCCGGCTTAGAGCTTCTGTACGATACACCAACCGTCAATGGCTCTTCAGGCCAGGCAACAAACGCCCGCCTGGTGATCAAGGACGCAGACATTGGAACCGTAGAAGTTCCTGTGGGCACCATTGAACTCTCAGGCGTTGATGATGGCGAAGACGGTGCAATTTTCATCGGTGAGATGCGTGTCGATGGCATCAATTATAGTGCTGATGATGTTGAGGTCACCACCGGCACGATTTTGGCCACCGACTTTGAGATCCCTGCCGAAGGCTCTAACGTGCCCAGCGGCATGAACGCCTATGGCTCCATAAGCGTTGATGGCGCGACCGTCTCTGTGGGCGGAAATGAAATTGTGACAATTGCCAGCATGCAGGGCTCGGCAACCGGCAAGTTCCCTGATGAAGAGCTGGCACAGGATTTCACAATCACCGACATCGCCTTCAACGTCGACGACTTGCCCGCCAGCAACAACGCCAAACCAGCGCTGCAGGCTATGGGCTATGAAACCGTGAACATGGACATGATTATCGAGGGTGGCTGGAAGCCTTCCGGCGAGGTCACTCTGGACCGTTACGACATTATTGCCGACGACATAGGTACATTGTCGCTCGTGATGAATCTGCAGGGCTATACGGCTGAGCTGGCCAAGCGGATTGCTGAGATCAATGCAGCCATGACACCCGAAAATCAGGGCCAGCAATCGATGGCCATGATGGGTGAGATGGCAAATCTGGCGCTTGCGTCTGGTCAGATCAGCTTCACGGACAATTCCATCACCGAGAAGGTGCTGGCTTTCATGGCTCCACAAATGGGCACTGATCCGGCAGGGTTGAAAGCTCAGGCCAAAGGCCTGTTGCCGTTGGCCCTGTCTCAGCTGGGCAATCCTGAACTCACGGCCATGGTGAGCTCAGCCGTCGGCACATTCCTCGACAATCCGGGTACTCTAACAGTAGATATTGCGCCGGACGCGCCGGTGCCATTTGGTGAAGTGATGGGAGCCGGTATGGCCGCCCCACAGACCTTGCCTGAAGTTCTTGGCGTCAAAGTCAGCGCCAACTAAAGAACCTTCCGCGATTTGAAAAAGGCCCGGTCATATTGCACCGGGCCTTTTTGTTATTGGTCTGTATCGTCTTCCGCCGGGTTGATGACGCTGGCGATGTACCACTCGCCATCATCGGGCACCAACAAATAGCCACAACGAAACTCGTGCACAGTTTCGCCTTTGGCGTCATCTTGCGTCCACAAGACTGATGCGAATGCACTGCCAGCACCGGTAGGTGCTTCGGCCATTTCTATAGTGCATGCGGAGGTCACCACGCCCGCGCCGTCAAAGGCGGAAAGCAGGGCCTCCACATTGTCCATGAGATCTTCGCGGTCGGAAAAGACGTGGCCTTTGCCGAACTGCCAGACCGTTGCGGGATATGCAAACAAGTCAACGATGGCGTCCGCGTCGAAATCGTTCAACGCATCCGCATAGGCGGCAAACAGCTGGTTGATAGCTGCGTCTGACACAATGTCAGCCCTTTGGCGCCGGCGGAATGACCCGGATGTTCAGATCCTGAAGCTGAGCTGAAGAGACCTCACTGGGCGCGCCCATAAGCAGATCCATCGCCTGCTGGTTCATCGGGAACATGGTGGTTTCGCGCACATTCTTGGTGCCGATGAGCAGCATCACAATACGATCCACACCGGCGGCCATACCGCCATGGGGCGGCGCGCCGTAGTGGAAGGCCCGGTACATGCCGCCAAAGCGCTCGATGAGAACCTCTTCCGAATAACCGGCGATCTCAAAGGCCTTCTTCATGATCTCGGGCTTGTGGTTACGGATTGCGCCCGATGCGATCTCAAAGCCGTTGCAAACCAGATCATATTGGGCTGCGCTCAATTCCAGCGGATCACGGGTCTCGAGACCCTCCAGCCCGCCTTCGGGCATGGAAAACGGATTATGGGCGAAGTCGATCTTCTTGGTGGTCTCGTCACGCTCATACATGGGAAAGTCGACGATCCAGCACAGTTCAAACCGCTCGGTGTCGATGAGATTGAGTTCCTCACCCACGCGGGTACGGGCGGCACCGGCAAAATCCACAAAGCGCGATGGAATACCCGCCACAAAGAAACAGGCATCGCCGGCTTCTAGGCCGAGCTGCTGGCGCACGGCATCCGTGCGGTCGGCACCTATGTTTTTGGCCAGTGGGCCTGCACCGGTGGTGGCACCATCTTCATCGCGCCAGAAGATGTAACCAAGGCCTGGCTGGCCTTCCCCCTGTGCCCAGCTGTTCATCCGGTCGCAGAATGCGCGGCTGCCGCCGGTTTTGGCTGGAATTGCCCAAACTTGAACACGCTCATCTTCTTCGAGCATACGGGCGAAAATTTTGAAACCCGAATCGCGAAAGTGGTCAGAGACGTCTGCCATCTCGATAGGGTTGCGCAGGTCCGGCTTATCGGAGCCATATTTTGCGATCGCCTCATGATGCGGGATGCGGAGGAAGTCTTGAGTGACCGGTTTGCCTTCGGAAAACTGCTCAAACAGGCCGCGCAAAACCGGTTCCATGGTGCTCAGAACGTCGTCCTGCTCAACGAAAGCCATCTCAAGGTCGAGCTGGTAAAACTCGCCCGGCAGGCGGTCGGCGCGCGGATCTTCATCGCGGAAGCATGGCGCGATCTGGAAGTAACGGTCGAAGCCGCTCATCATGATAAGCTGTTTGAACTGCTGCGGTGCTTGGGGCAGCGCGTAGAATTTGCCCGCATGAATGCGGCTGGGCACCAAAAAGTCCCGCGCGCCTTCCGGGCTCGAGGCTGTCAGGATTGGCGTCTGAAACTCTGTGAAGCCTGCATCATTCATGTGCTCGCGCATGGCGCGAACAATGTTGGAGCGCGCCACCATGTTGGCGTGCATTGTCTCACGACGCAGATCGAGGAACCGATATTTCAGGCGGACATCCTCAGGGTATTCAGGCTCACCAAATACGGGCAGCGGCAATTCATCAGCGGCGCCAAGCACATCGATGACTCGGGCGTAGATTTCGATTTCACCGGTGGAGAGGTCTTTATTGACCGTCTCTTCCGCCCGGGCCTTAACGTCACCTTGGATCGACAGGCACCATTCCCCGCGCACGGTCTCGGCGGTGGCAAATGCGTCGGAATCAGGGTCAATCACAACTTGCGTCATGCCAAAATGGTCACGCAAATCGATGAACAGCACGCCACCATGGTCGCGCACGCGGTGCACCCAGCCGGAAATGCGAACGGTTTCGCCAACATGGGATGCACGCAGGTCTGCGCAGGAATGGGTGCGGTAAGCGGAGGGGCGGAAGCTCATATCAAAACGTCTTGTCAAAGTGGGAGACGAGCCGATCGAATTGACGGCTCGAGGTCCAATAAGGGTCGGGCGGACAAACGCATTGAGGGCGTCAATTGTCAAGAACTGGGCACATTCAACAGGCCGCACCAACCCTCTATGGCGTTGTGGCCACGCCTTGTTTATGCAGTCGCCATGAGAATTATCACCACGACCGCCGAATTGGCGGATGTATGCGCGCAATTTGCTGACCAGACTGCCCCTGAGCCCTATGTGACTGTGGACACGGAGTTTCTGCGCGAGACAACGTTCTGGCCGCAGCTTTGCTTGATACAGATGGCAAGCCCGGATGAGGCCGTGATCATCGACTCCATGGCAGAAGGCATCGATCTGGCACCGTTCCTGGATCTGATGGCCGACAAGTCGGTGATCAAGGTTTTCCATGCAGCGCGTCAGGATATTGAGATCATCTTCCAGCTGATGGATGATGTGCCGGAGCCGGTTTTCGACACTCAGATCGCGGCGATGGTGTGTGGCTATGGCGACCAGATTGGCTATGACAATCTGGTGCAGCGGATCACGGGTGCCGGCATCGACAAATCGTCACGCTTTACCGATTGGAGCCGCCGCCCACTGTCAGACAAGCAATTGGAATATGCGTTGGCCGATGTGACCCATCTGCGCGACGTGTATGCCGCCTTGAAAGAACAACTCGCCAAGGCTGGCCGCACCAAATGGGTGGCCGAAGAAATGGCTGTTCTGACCGCGCGCGATACGTATGACATGCCGCCTGAAGATGCTTGGAAGCGCATGCGCATGCGGGCGCGCAAACCCATGGAGCTGGCCGTCTTGCAAAAGGTGGCGGAATGGCGCGAGCGCGAAGCACGGGACCGCGATGTGCCCAGGGGCCGCATTTTGAAAGATGATGCGATCTATGAACTGGCACAGCAGCAGCCAAAAAACGTGAACGATCTGGGCAGACTGCGCGCTGTCCCAAGGGGCTTTGAAAAATCACGACACGCAGAGGGCCTGCTGGCAGCCGTGTCGGAAGCGCTGAAAATTGACCGCGATAAGTTGCCGAAAATTCCTCGAGCCCGCCGCCATCCTGAAGGCACGGGAGCAGCGATTGATCTCATGAAGGTGCTGCTTAAACTCGTTGCGGAGGAAAATGGCGTCGCGGCTAAAGTTTTGGCGACCAGCGATGATTTAGAGAAAATCGCCATCGGAGAGACCGAAGGCGTCGCGGCCCTGCGCGGTTGGCGCAAAGACCTTTTTGGCTCTCAAGCGCTGGAGCTGAAGGAAGGCAAGATTGCGCTTGGTTTCGATGGTAAGGGCATGACCGTCATTGAGTTGGAAGACTGACCGGCTGGCATTAATCAGCAATCCTAATGGCGGTTTCAGCATCTATCAGCCCGCCCAACTGCCGAAGGCGGCGCTGCGGCCTTTCCCCATCCATGTCGGCCATTGAAGTGGGCAGGACAAGCTCAATACCGGTTTCCGCAGAACCGTCAAACGCCAGCTGAGGCAGAATGTTGGGCATGAAGCCTGTGAAGAGGTAAGCGATCCGCATAAGCCCACCTAGCAATTTGGCCCGGTGGGTCAATTGCGGCCCGGCAATACCCAGCAGGCGATCGCTGAGCTCATCGTCCCTTAATCCCTCATTCCGGTAGTAGGACACGAGGGCGAGGAACGCCCTGCCGGGATGGTCAATCCCGAGAAAATCTCCGTTGGCAATGATGTTGAGGCTCTGCTCGCCGCGATAGTCCGGGTGCGCCCGCCATGAAGTGTCGGCCAATAGACACCCCGCCCAGCGTAGCCTGGCCTGCTCCTCAGTTTCTTCCAAGCCAAAGCACTCGAATGCAAGCTGGGTGAAGCCACAAAGCTCCACCGCATGATCTACCGAGCGCGCCCGCAAACTTGCCAGATTGTGAGCTGCGGACAAAAGAGGGTCCAGTGCGGCAACGGCTGGCGGCAGGGCGTCATGCAGAAATCCCTCCCGGACACCCACTGCCGAGAAGCGAACCCGCCGGGCGTTCATGGCCAGCAGGCATTCGCTGAGAACCGCCGCACCAAATGGCAAGAGATGCTGGCGGACGGATGATACGGTGCCGATGGCCTTCATCACATCCTGCTCGCCAGCCATAAGCCGCTGGCAGAAGTCAACCGCATCATCGCGTGACATCTGATAGTCATGGATCATACGCAGGGAGTAATCCGTCTCAGCCATATGCAGCTTGGCGATATTTCTCCATGTGCCGCCGACGGCAAAAAAATCCTCTCCATCAGCCTTCACCACGGCTTTCGCATCGGCCAATGCTCCCCGCGCCAGCTGCGCCGCCTTGGCCGGATTTCCACCGGCATCATGGTCGAGCCTCAAACCACCCAGGGGCAATGTCTTTCCGTGGCTGAACTCGCCTTTCTTAACGCGCAATATCTCGAGGCTGCCACCGCCCATATCGCCCACCAGCCCACGTGGCTGGTAAAAGCCCGATGCAACGCCCAGAGCTGCGTAATGAGCTTCCTGCTTGCCGGAAAAGACCTCGATGGGTGCGCCGAGCTTGTCTTGAGCGGCCTCCAGAAATGCCGGGCCATTGCTCGCGTCACGTACGGCAGCCGTGGCAAAAGCGTGCACCGCGCTGGCCTGGCATTGCGCTATCAGGTGCCGAAAGCGGACCAATGAAGCCAGCGTTCGATCCCAACCTGCCGAGGAGATCGCGCCGGTTTCGGCCACGCCCGCGCCAAGCCCGGCCTGCAGCTTTTCATTGTACAAAATATTGGGCGAGCGAACCTGGCCCTCATACACCACCAGCCGCACGGAATTGGACCCGATATCGACCACCGCAACCGGTAGCGCCTGTACGGACCGGCCACCGGCAATAATTGCTTCCAATGGCGAGCTGGCGGCGGCTAACAAGACAGCGCCCAGACGTGAGGCCAGCTTCGACCCCAAGCTGGCAAGAGGCTTAGCCTAGTGGGAATTCTGGTCTGCAAAGAAACGCGGCGCATTCTTCTTGAGTGCCTTGCCGCGCCCTGACAGGGAAGGATTGGTCATGAAATATTCCTGGCTGGAGAAGGGCTTTTCCCCGTCTTTTGGCTCCACACGACGCGATGTACCGTCGGGAAGAACCACCCAGGCCTGAAGATTGTCCTGCAAGTTCGCCATCATGATCTGATCCAGAACCTGCCGATGCACGGTGCGATTGAGAAGTGGCGTTAGCACCTCGCATCGCCGGTCGAGGTTGCGGGGCATCAGGTCCGCGGATCCGATGAGCACCACAGCGTCGTCATGGGGCATCAGGGCGCCATTGCCGAAACAATAAATGCGGCTGTGCTCAAGAAAGCGTCCAATGATGGACCGCACGTGTATGTTCTCGGAAAGCCCGGGAACTTGTGGTCGCAAAGCACAAATTCCGCGAACGACCAGATAAACGCTCACGCCCGCGGCAGACGCGCGGTAAAGCCGGTCAATGATCTCCGGATCCACCAGGGAGTTCATCTTCATCATGATCTGAGCCGGCCTGCCCTCATTGGCAGCTGCGATCTCAGCATCTGTGAGCTTCAATATCTTTTTACGCATATCAAACGGCGACACGACGAGCTCTTTGACATCCGTAGGCCGGGCGTAGCCAGTGATGTGATTGAAGACGAGCCCCACATCTGCAGCGATGACTTCATTGGCGGTGAAAAGGCTCAGATCGGTATAAATTTTCGCTGTAATCGGGTGGTAATTGCCGGTGCCCAAGTGAACATAAGACCGAAGGCCGTGCTCCTCACGCCGCACCACCAGGCTCATCTTGGCGTGGGTTTTGAGATCAATGAAACCGAACACCACTTGCACGCCAGCGCGTTCCAGATCACGCGCCCACTTGATGTTCGCCTCTTCATCAAAGCGCGCCTTGAGCTCGATCAGGGCGGTGACAGATTTACCGGCCTCGGCCGCCTCTATGAGCGCGCGGACGATGGGGCTATTGTTGGACGTGCGATAAAGGGTTTGCTTGATAGCCAGCACATTTGGGTCTTGAGCAGCCTGATGAAGGAACTGCACCACCACATCAAAGCTCTCAAATGGATGGTGAACCATAATGTCCTTTTGCTGAATAGCGGCAAAGCAGTCGCCGCCATGTTCCCGAATGCGCTCGGGAAACCGCGCTTTAAATGGTTCGAACTTCAAGTCCGGCCGGTCCGCGCCAACAATCTCTGACAAGGCGCTGAGGGGCAGCAACTCCTTGAACAGCATCGTCTGACCGCCTGTCACCGGGACAGCATCCACGATCATGTCATGCAGGGATGCGGGCAGATCATCATCCATTTCCAGTCGGATTACCGATCCTCGTTTGCGGCGGCGCAGGGCGCTTTCGAACAGCCGCACGAGATCCTCAGCCTCTTCCTCGATCTCCAGATCACTGTCGCGAATGATGCGAAACGCGCCGCCACCCTTAAATTCGTAGCCGGGGAAAAGCATGTCGGCGAAGCTTTCCACCGTCTGATCCATCCGAACGAACCTGATGGCGCCGCCGTCGCGGGCGGGAAGCTCAATAAATTGCGGCATGTTGAGCGCCATACGCACCAGGCCGGCCATGGTCTTGCCACTGCCCTTTGCCTCAAGCTCCATGGCCAAGGTGAAGCCCTGATTGGGAATAAACGGAAAAGGGTGGGCCGGGTCGATGGAAAGCGGTGTCAGGACCGGAAAAATCTCAGCCAGAAAAAAGGCGCGCAGCCACTCACGGTCCATCTCTCCCAAGTTTTCGGTGTGAACAATGAATATGTTCTCACCTTCAAGGGCGCTGCGCAATTGTGTCCAGGTTTCATGCTGACTGGCCTGAAGATGCTCGACGACCTCGTCCACCGCACTCAACTGCTCTCGCGGTGTGCGGCCATCATAGGAGACTGTCTCCACGCCCTCATAGATCTGCCCGATCAAGCCCGCGACGCGCACCATGAAGAACTCATCCAGATTGTCGGCAGAAATGGACAGGAAGCGAAGTCGCTCCAACAGCGGATGGCTCTCGTTCAATGCTTCGCTCAAAACGCGGCGGTTGAATTCCAACCATGACAATTCCCGGTTCACAAACCTGTCCGGGCGCTTCAACCAGTCATCAACATCAAGGGGTGCTTCATGGCCGTGATTGGCGGAGACTGCTTGTGCTGTGTTCATGGTTCCCCCGGGAATTGGTAGATCGTTTCATAAGTGGAGCGATTGTCAATTTTATGAATGGGGACAGAACCTTGTGTGGCCTTTATCCGCCTAAGGGTTGGTTCGGTGAACCTTCCTCTCGCTCAGCCCCTGCCGAGTGTTTCCAAAACCCGCGCGGCAAGTGGCCGGGTAATCGCCCGCTTCTCCACCAAAGCCAGTTTATCAAGCTCAGCGGCCAACCGACCTGCAGCTGCCAGTGACCGTTCCATACGCACCACGAGGTATTGGATCGTCGCCTCATCTACGGTCAGTTGCCTGTCGGACATCAGCTTGCGCAAAACGCCTTCCAAAAGGTCATCGTCGGGGGCGGAGATTGTCACTATCGCGGCGGCCCGCAGGCGAGAAGCCAGATCCGGTAAAGTGAAATGTAGGCCACGAACGCCCTGGCGAGACGTCAACAAAAGCGTGCGTCCCGATTGCCGGACAGCGTTGATCAAATGAAACAAAACGGTCTCGTCGATGGCGACGCGATCCACATCCTCCAGAAAATAGTCCCGTGGTTCGGCAAAGTCGGTCACCGTATCGAGATT
>JBCBZX010000273.1:0-4150 GCA_039815105.1 Pseudomonadota bacterium | reverse complement strand
TCTCGAGTTTGCACTGACAAATTGGAGCGTTTCACCGCTTTATGAACAGGGCTTGCTTGGTCGATTGGTCGGCCAGATCAGGCATTGGCTGAACCGCAACACGAAGTCCGGATCCAAGCGCAACATCTCCGCGCATTATGATCTGGGCAACGAGTTCTATAAGCTCTGGCTGGACGATACGATGACCTATTCGTCGGCTCTTTACGACGCGCAGGCCTTGTCTCTGGAAGAGGCTCAGAACAACAAGTACCGCAAACTTGCTAAAAGCCTTAACCTGACGCCCGACAGTGAAGTTCTGGAAGTTGGCTGCGGGTGGGGCGGATTTGCCGAGCTCGCAGCCAAAGAGTTTGGCAGCAAGCTCAAATGCCTGACCATTTCGCAGGAGCAGTATGACTATGCCCGGGAGCGTGTGCACAAAGCTGGTCTTGCGGAGAGGGTAGATATCGTTTTTCAGGACTATCGCGACGAAACCGGTCGCTACGATGCCATTGCCTCCATCGAGATGATTGAAGCCGTTGGAGAAAGCTTTTGGCCTTCCTATTTCGGAAAAATCTCAAACTCACTGCGCGCCGGGGGCAAAGCGGGCATTCAAGCCATATGCATAAATGAGGTGGACTTTGAGGATTATCGCAAGGGGCCAGATTTCATCCAGCGATACATCTTTCCCGGCGGCATGTTGCTGTCTCCAAACACGATGGTGGAACAGGGCCAGCTGGCCGGTCTAAACATCGTGGATCAACTGATCTTCCCGCAGGATTATGCTGAGACGCTCAAGATTTGGCGCGGGCGCTTTTTGAACGCTTGGCCCAAGATTGAAACCATGGGTTTTGACGATCGCTTCAAGCGCATATGGGAGTTTTATCTGTTTTACTGCGAAGCTGGTTTTCGCGCTGAGACCATCGACGTGCGGCAGGTGATCTATCAGCACGGCTAGATCACAGCTGGGCTGGCCGACGCTGTTTGCTTACGCTGCTCCGGGCATACCGCTGGCCGCCCTCACGCTGCCGCTCTACATCTTGCTGCCAACATTCTATGCCGATGCCTTGGGCTTGCCGCTTGCCGCCATCGGCGCTGCACTGTTTGCCGTCAGGATCGCCGACGCTGCCAGCGATCCCATCATTGGTTGGGCATCGGACCGCTACGCATTGAAAGGCGCGCGCCGGAGAAGCTGGTTTGCCGCATCCATTCCGATTGTTGTGGTTGCGACCGTGGCGCTGTTTTGGCCGCCATTGAGCGCTGACGCGACCTATCTGACCATATGGGGCATCGTGCTCTCAATCGGTTACACGATGGCGATTCTACCCTATTCTGCCTGGGGTGCAGAGCTAACCGGCAATTATGATGAACGTGCCCGTGTCACCGCCAGCCGGGAAGGCTTCATACTTCTGGGAACGTTGCTCGCCATTGCCCTGCCCTTCAGCTTCTTTTCCCTCGACAATGCAGCGGAGTTTCACGGCTTGGCAGCCCTCGCCGTTTTGGTGGCGGTTTTGCTGCCGATCACGGGGACCATCCTGTTATGGCATGTTCCCGAACCGCGAAATTTGAGCCGAACACGGCTATCACTGCGCGCTGGCATCTCTCAAATGGCGGCGAACAAACCGTTTTTGAAGCTGCTCATTGCCTATTTGATCAACGGCCTGGCCAATGGCCTGCCTGCCAGCCTGTTTTTGTTCTTCGTGGCAGGACGACTGGAAGCGCCGGACCTACAGGGGCCATTGCTATTTTTATATTTTTTGTGCGGCGTTGCTGGTGTTCCGCTTTTTACATCGCTGGCGCGACGTACCAGCAAGCACCGCAGTTGGGCGGTCGCAATGGCGATTGCCTGCGCGGTGTTTGCATTTGCCCTCACACTTGGGCCGGGCGATACTGTTGCCTTTGCAGCCATATGCGTTGCCACCGGGCTTTGTGTTGGGGGCGACTTGGCCTTGCCATCTGCTATTCAGGCGGATGTGATAGACGTTGACACCGCTGCCGGCGGCGAACAGCGCTCGGGTACCTATTTCGCGGCTTGGAGCTTGGCGACCAAGCTTTCATTGGCCCTCGCCGCTGGTATCGCCTTCCCGGTGCTCGGGGCGTTCGGTTTTGACGCATCAAACCCCGCCAACAGCTCCGCCGAAGGCATTGCAGCGCTTAGCTGGCTTTATGCCGGTGTGCCCATTGGGTTGAAGCTGACAGCCGTGGCGCTGATTTGGAATTTCCCCATCGACCGGGCACAACAAGAAGCGACTCAAGCAAGCATTGGCGCCTAATCCTGGGTCGAACGATTATGGTCCAAAGGTGGCTCGAGCGGCCTATCATTCCACTTGGTGCCCAGCTTAAGCAGCCAAAAATACGCCCGGTAAGGCAAGAATTGCAGCAGTTTGAGCGCGTAAGTGAACCGTTTGGGGAATGTGATTTCGAAGCTGCCGGCTCGCAATCCTTCGGCAATGCGTTGCGCTGCTTTTGCGACCGGAACAAGCGCGGGCATTTCAAACGCGTTTTCTTCAGTTGCGGGCGTGTCTACACACCCTGGGTTCACCACTTGTAACAACACCCCAAACTTGTCGGTATCGAACTTGAGGCACTCCGCCATGTTGATCAGGGCAGCCTTGGTTGCGCCATAGGCCGCGCTGGAGGGCAAGCCACCATACCCGGTGACCGATGACACCATGGCAATCTGTCCAAACCCGCGTTGTCTCATCGCCGCCAAAAGCGGCACCAGCGAGTAGACGACGCCGTACAGGTTCACGTCGAAGGTCTTAACGAAAGCATCTGTATCAAGTGCCTCGCCAGCAACCGGTTGAAAAACGCCTGCATTCAAGACTGTGAGTGCAATTGGTCCGTGCTCAGCTTCGATGCCCTTCACCGCAGCTTCGTTCGCGTCGCGATTGGTTACATCCAACGGCCAGGCGGTGATCTTGCCCTTGCCTTCAATGCGCTCGGCGCTCAGCGCGTTGAGCTTGTCTTGGCTGCGAGCCGACGCAATGACGTGCCAGCCCTCACGGGCCAACTCCAAAGCAAGCGCATAGCCAATGCCGGAACTGGCACCGGTAATCCATGCCACACCGTCATTTGGGCGTGCGGGAACAGGCCTGCCGTAGCGGGCTTCATTGGTGTGTTTTGTCATGTCAGGTCACATTGAGGTTTGTGTTGATGACGCTTGTCCTGGGCCGCTTTTGGCCGTGTTAGAAGCCAAGCAATTCCGCCTTAGCCGCGGCCCAGAATATCCAAAATGCGCGAATGAATTGGCCCGGTTAGCCGGAGATTGTCGGTCGTCACCGCAAACCCTATGCAAGGACCGTCATCATCAGCCACCGGACGGTGATCCACATTGTGGTCGGCAATGGAGATATCGCCACGCACATAGTGGCCCTCACCGTCGCTGAACCCGCCATCGAGCACGAGCGTCAACTCGGAACCTTCATGGGTATGCATAGGTATCGCCCGACCAGCCTTGATCCAAAAAAGCGACATTTCGCAATCTTCCACAGTGCCCAGATGCATCTCTTTGAAGCCGGGCATCTTTCCACGCCAGTTGACGCCCTCAGAACCCAGAACGTCGGAAATTGCCTGGGGCATCCAGGGCTCACGCGCGGGTGAAACGGCTTTGCGTGAGGCTGTGTCGGGAACGGTTTCAAACACACGCGCCAACATGGCATCTGCATCCAGGGCCGCCGTGCTAGTTGAGGCGTCGGAAACCGGACCGCCTGGCGCACTCCAGCTTGCATGCAGCGCGTTCTCCGCCGCCAATCCCTCCAAATCGCGCACATATGAACGATTTATCGGGTTGAGCTCCAGGTGAGCGCGCGCAAGAACGTCCAGCGGCATAGGAAGTGCACCGGAAACATGTCGTTCCAGCAGACCATTTATTGTACGCGATATTTCCACACAAACCCCCAGGACTGCCGCCCTATCACTCGCTCTATCATTGGCCATATTAGCCTGTACACGTCCCTACGCCAATCTGCGTTGACTGGATCAAATGATGGCGACTTGTGGCAATTCATGGCGCACACTAGGTTGCGCTCCAGCGGTGGCGCAAAGCCAGAAGTTGGCCACCACCAGTGCCCGACCGGCGGGGAAATTTTCAATCCCGAAAACCTCGGAGCGGAAGTAACGACGATGCAGTAAGGCTGCAATGGCCAGCACATATCGTCCCGTCTCCGGGTCG
>JBCBZX010000351.1:0-3079 GCA_039815105.1 Pseudomonadota bacterium | reverse complement strand
TTCAAATCCGTCCTAAACCGCTGCCATGCGTATCAAAGGCCCAACCATGTCCACATCTCCCACTGTTGCAATCACTGGAACCGGTGTTTTCACCCCGTCTGAAATCATCACCAATGATGAGCTCGTGGTGGCGTTTAATGCCTATGTGGACCAGTGGAACGCCGACAACGCCACCGCGATTGAGGCGGGAGACCTGGAGCCCAAACAGCATTCGTCGGCGGAGTTTATCAACAAGGCATCGGGCATTGAGCAGCGCTATGTCCTCAACAAGTCCGGCATTTTGGACCCGGCACGCATGGCACCACATCTGCGGGAACGCACTTGGGACGAGCCAGGCCAGATGGCTGAAATGGCACTGCCTGCCGCCAGGGATGCACTGGCCCAGGCAGGCTGCACCGCTGAAGATGTGGATGGTGTTATTTGTGCTGCGTCCAATCATGAGCGTGCGTATCCTGCAATCGCTGTGGAAGTGCAGCAGCTTTTGGGAGTGGATGGCTTTGCTTTCGACATGAATGTGGCCTGCTCTTCCGCGACCTTCGGCATTCAGGCGGCTGCGGACATGATCCGTGCCGGGTCTGTGAAACGTATCCTGATGGTCAATCCGGAGATCTGCTCAGCGCATCTGGAATGGCGCGACCGCGATTGTCACTTCATCTTTGGGGATGTGTGCACGGCCATGTTGCTGGAAGCCGTTGATGACAGTAAGGGTGCCGACAAGGACGGTGGTTTCGAAATCATCTCAACGCGCCTCAAGACATCTTTCTCAAACAATATTCGCAATGATGCTGGCTTTCTGCGCCGCACCCGCGATGGGCACATGGAAGACCGGCGGGACATGCTCTTCCAGCAGGAAGGCCGCAAAGTGTTCCGCGAAGTCGTGCCTATGGTGAGCCAGCTTATGTTGGAGCATTTGGCCGACAATGGTGTTGAGCCGGCAGACCTGAAGCGCCTTTGGCTGCACCAAGCGAACAAGTCCATGAATGATCTGATCGCCAAAAAGGTGCTGGGCGGCGAGCCGGAGGAAGGTCAGCAGCCCAATATTTTGCAGGACTACGCCAATACGTCTTCAGCCGGCTCCATGATCGCTTTCTCGAAATATTCGGACGATTTGAAGCCTGGCGATACGGGCATCATCTGCTCATTCGGCGCGGGCTATTCGGTAGGCAGTGTCATCGTCCGCAAGCGGGCGTAGCTCTGATCCGGTCTGGAATTGCCTAGCCCGCCGAGGGCACGATACTGCCCAGCGCCGCGCGTCCCTCTGTCAATGCACCGCGTTCTGCCGCAGGCGTTGTGCGGAGCTTTACCGATTGAATGGCGCAATTGTTGTTTCTTCTGCGTTGGGCCGCGCATTTGAGGGCCACATCGGCGTAGAAGGCAGCCCGACCCACCGCGCCATCCAGTGTCTTGGATTTCAATCCCGCTTGGCCCTTCGATGTCAGTCGAACCTGTTTTTCCGTATAGACGCCAGCTTTGCCACCAATCGGCGCGGGCATTTTGCCAAATTGCTCCTTTTGGGTGAACAGCAATTCCATACGCGCTTCGGCCCAACCGTCCGACTGTCCCATGGACCATTTTGCGGACATCAGGGCGCAGGCATCTGCAAAACTATTGGTGATGGCCAAACATTCCGTGCGGGCCAGATCTGCAAAAAAGGCCCCATGACCCTCATCATTTTGTCCGGCAGTCAGGTCCTGGATTGGTACGGCGAACGCAATATCGATACGGCGTTCGCGGTGAAAGCGGTCGAGCGCTTCCAGCGGTGCCAGACTCCAGCGCTGTGAAATCTTGGAAACGGCAATGCCATCTATCGATATGGATTGCAGATTGCTGATCCGGGCATTCCAATCGACGTCCAGGCTAAACGAACCATCGCTGGCCAGTGTCAATGCGCCGGGCTCGATCACTGGTGCATTCTGTGTTGGAGGAGCGGCGGTCTGTGTGCCCGCTGATGTGCCCGCTGATGTGGTGGTATTGGAGATGCCCGCGCCGGGAAACACGACTTGCAGCGCAACAAATGTTGCAATGGCAATCAGGCCAAGCGCTGCCGAAAACACAATTGCTGTTTTGGGCAATTGTGGATTTGGGTCATCTTCGGCTATTCGCTCGTAGCGAATGGATGAATGTGGGGTTTGATGCATGGCCTGACTTTAGTCCCAGCTCGTTAAAGGTGCGTGAAAACCTGAGCTCCGCGCTGCATTGTGGCCCGCTTTGCTATCTAGTGGGTTGTGATGAAATTGTAATTTGAGGGGATAGTGCTGAGTAGAGTGAGCACACATGTGCACCCACAAAACCAGGGCGCCGACCGGTTGGCTGATCGCTCGCAAAAGTCGGGTCGATTCGCACAAAAGGTGAGCCGTGTGTCGCGCCACAGCAATCAGGTTCGGTTCTGGCGCAGAGCTTTGCCCATTCTTGCCGCGTCGATGGTTTTGGCATGCCTGGCAATTGTCCTGCTTCAGCGCTCCGCCGCTGTTGGGCTTCAGGTTGACTCTCTGGGTTTGGAGAATGGCCGCGTGGTCATGCGCAACCCGCAAGTGCGGGGTGCTTCGCCTGAAGGCGAGCCATTCGTGGTGCGTGCGGAGCGGGCCACCCAGGATCCCTTGTCGCCGCAGGTGGTAGATCTGGAGAATGTGACGGCAGAGCTGCCATTCCAGCCCGGCGTGCCGGGCACGCTGACCGCGCCCAGTGGACGTTACGATGCCAACGGCCAGACGGTGCGATTGGATGAGAAGATCGAGTTTTCTGCAGAGGATGGCTCCCTGCTGGAGATGATCGGTGCCCGGTTGGACCTCAGTGCCGGGAGCTTGGAAAGCGGTGGTGAAATATCCGCCGCCTATGAAGGCGGAGATTTGAAGGCAGGGCGGATATCCGTATTTGACCACGGCAAGAGGATTTTGCTGACGGGGGGCGTTTCAGTGACCGTGCCGCCGGCATTGCTGGCTGAGACACCGGCAGAGGACCCCGCGCAATGAGCGGTTGCGGACGGAACGAGCTTGCGAGCGCATTGAAATCGGCCCCGTGGGCTGGCAAGGAACAGCCATGAAAACCATTTCCCACCTATTTGTGAGCACTCATCTGCTTC
>JBCBZX010000358.1:0-3020 GCA_039815105.1 Pseudomonadota bacterium | reverse complement strand
GCCTTGCCCCGTGTCACCACGCCTCGGGCTGAACTGGACAAGAGTGATTTCGAGCCCTTCAAGCGCTTGGCGCACCACGCTTTAGCCATGACGGCCCACGTGGTTTACGAGGCGGTGGATAGCGAAGCGCCAGCGACCATGTCGAGCACCGTGATATCACAGGTGATTCGCCAGCAAATCGGCTTTCAGGGTCTGCTGATGACCGACGACCTGTCCATGCACGCGCTATCTGGGGATTTCGCAAGCCGAACCCAGGATGCCTTTGCCGCAGGTTGTGACGTCGTGCTTCATTGCAATAGCGACATGGGCGAAATGGGTGCGATTGCAGATGCATTGCACGATTTGGCCGGTGACGCAGCGCATCGGGCGGCGGCTGCGCTCCAGGTTTTGCCTGATCCCGATGACGAAGATGAGGCGGCGTTGCGCGCAGAGTTTTCAGCGCTTGTCGAGCAGACCAACAGTTAAGCCACCAAACATGGGAGGCACGCGAGATGAGCACCTCCCAAGAGCAGCCAGTTTCAAGCGGCCAGCCCGGCGATGATTGGCCGGATGTAGAGCAAGTTGACCGGACCTCCAGCGACCCTCAATTGACGGTCGATCTGGACGGATATGAGGGGCCGCTGGACCTGTTGCTCGCATTGGCACGCAGCCAAAAGGTGGATCTGGCAAATATCTCGATATTACAACTGGTCGAGCAATATCTGGCATTCATCGACGACCTCAAGCGCCTTCGGCTCGAGCTTGCTGCTGATTATCTCGTGATGGCGGCATGGCTTGCTTATCTGAAGTCACGGCTTTTGCTACCACCGCCTGAGGTTGAAGATGATGGCCCCACAGGCGAAGAGTTGGCGCAGATTCTGGCCTTTCGCTTACGTCGCTTGGAGGCGATGCGAGAGCGCGGGGCGCAGCTGATGAACCGAAACCGGTTGGGGCGCGACGTGTTTGGCCGCGGTGACCCTGAACCCATAACCATTGATCGCAGGAACGAGTTTTCCGCGACCATGTATGAACTTTTGTCGGCTTATTCCGCCGCCCGCGAACGCACGGCAATCATCGTTCATGCGGTTGAGAAGCGCGAAGTCTGGTCTTTATCAGACGCCCGCGACATTCTTGAGCGCCTCATAGGTAAGCTCGATGACTGGGCGCCACTTGAGGCGTTCATTCTGCAATACGTACCGGATGCCAAGGCGCGCCGTTCCGCGTTGGCCAGCGCCTTTGCCGCCAGTCTGGAACTTGTGCGCGAAGGACATCTGGAATTGCGCCAAGATGGCGCTTATGCGCCAATAAATCTGCGTAGTGCGGCACCCAAACCCGCGCTCGACGCCGCCGGCGCCTGAAGTTGGAATTGAGTTGTGATGGTTGATGAAACGAATATGGGCGATGGGGCCGAGCCGATGATGCCCGACGATGCTGTGTTCGAGGACGCTTCAGCGGATGATTACGGCCGCAGAACTGGCGAGGCCGCCCGGGACGCTCTTGCGGCGGCAGCATTGGAAAGTGCCGCACGTATGGTGGAAGCAATCCTGTTTGCATCGCCCGAACCCGTGGCTGAATCGGCGCTTCGCGAGCGCACCGGCGAAGATACGGATATCGCCACAGTTCTGGACCATTTGCAGCAAGTGTACGCTTCAAGAGGCATAAATCTGGTTCGAGTCGATAAGGCATGGGCGTTTAGAACAGCCGAAGATCTGTCTTTCCTGTTGCAGCGCGAGGCGGTGGAGCTCAAGAAATTGTCCCGAGCGGCGCTGGAGGTGCTGGCGATCACCGCTTATCATCAACCTGTTACTCGGGCTGAGATTGAAGAAATACGCGGTGTAGCCACGTCCAAGGGTACCCTTGACACTTTGCTTGAGACGGGCTGGTTGCGGCTGCGCGGACGCCGTAAGACACCAGGGCGACCAGTCACTTACGGCACAACACCGGAATTTCTGGACCATTTCGGGTTGGAAGTGCTTGGAGATCTGCCCGGATTGGATGAACTGAAGGGCGCGGGCTTGCTGCAAAGCCAGGTTCCAACCGATTTTCGCGTGCCATTGCCCAATGATGGCGAAGAATTGACCGACGACGAAGAGCCGCTGGACGAACAGGATATGGTGGATTTTGGGCTTCTAAGCCCGTTGGACCGCGATGAGCTCGCCCACTGACGCCCCGAAATTAAGCTAAGACGAAAGTTGCGGCACCCTGCGGTCTTTGAAAGTGGTCGCTTAGCCCCTAATGTCATAGAGAATTCGCTTTTGTTCTGCACAGCAGAGCTTTCATACACGCGCCGCAAAACTGCAGGCGCCCACGGGAGATCAATATGCAACCCAGCATCTGGCAACTGGCGCTCGTCGCCATCATCGTCGTGCTTCTTTTTGGACGCGGCAAAATCTCTGGCCTGATGGGTGATGTCGCCAAGGGCATCAACTCCTTCAAAAAGGGCTTGAAAGATGAGGATGACGAGGCCGCAACAACCATCGACCATGCCCGCGCAGAAACGGTCGAGCCTCAAAAAGACACAACAAAAGCCTCCTGATGTAGATCAGTGATGGGGGCGCGAAACGCGCTTCCGCCCGCTTACGCAAATCCGTGATAGGAAGGCTTGCCGCATGCTCGGTCTTGGCTGGGGAGAAATGCTCGTTCTCGCTACGGTCGCCATTTTGGTGGTCGGGCCTAAGGACCTGCCCAAAATGCTCCGAAGCATTGGCCGAACCGTTAAAAGTGTTCGTTCGGTAGCAGGTGATTTTCAGCGCCAGTTCTCAGACGCGATAGACGAAATCGATGATGATGGAACGATGCGGGCGGCTGCCAATCCGATGAAGAGCGTCAAAGGCGAAATCGACGCGGTCAAAGAGGATTTTGATCTGGGCTGGATGGATGACGAAGGGCCGCGCAGATCAGCCGAAGCAGCGGTTAAAAAACGCATGGCTCTCGACGAAGCTATGTCTGCGGAGGCGAGCAAGGCCGCTGCAAAACCCACGGGTGCCAAGCCGTCCACCGCCAAATCATCGACTAAAAAACAGTCTGCTAAGAAACCGTCG
>JBCBZX010000260.1:0-4345 GCA_039815105.1 Pseudomonadota bacterium | reverse complement strand
GGACTATGGCGTTGAAATCAAACAACGCATCGCCATCCAAAACACCGAAGAGCCCGAGGCCCGGGCGGCTGGCGTAATCGTTGGTTCCGTAGACGAGTTGCTCGACAAGCTCCGCAACGAAGCCTCCGTATTGTAAGCGAACTGAAAAGGACGACCCAAATGACCATTCTTCTCGTCGCAGAACATTCCAACACCGAATTGTCCGACCAGACGGCCAAGGCCCTCACCGCCGCAACAGAAATGGGCGGCGACGTTCATGTTCTCGTAGCCGGCAATGGCTGCGGACCCGCCGCAGAAGCGGCCTCCAAACTCACAGGCGTTGCCAAAGTTATCTCGGTGGAAGCACCTGAGCTTGAGCATCGTTTGGCCGAGCCCATGGCCGCGCTCATCGTGTCGATGGCCGGTGATTATGACACCGTCATCGCAGCAGCCACCACATCGGGCAAAAACATCCTGCCCCGCGTTGCGGCCCTGCTTGATGTGATGCAGGTGTCCGACATCATCGAAGTGATCTCCGCAGACACATTCAAGCGCCCGATCTATGCTGGTAATGCGATCCAGACCGTTCAGGCCACCGATTCCAAGAAGGTGATCACGGTCCGCACGGCCAGTTTTGCTTCGGCTGCTGAAGGGGGTTCCGCCGAGATCACAACGGTCTCAGCCGCTGACAACCCCGGCCTGTCTTCATTTGTGAAGGAAGAGCTGTCTAAGTCTGATCGCCCGGAACTGACGTCCGCAAAAATCATCCTGTCGGGTGGCCGTGCGCTCGGGTCTGACGAGAAGTTCCAGGAGGTCATCATCCCGGTGGCAGACAAGTTGAACGCTGCTGTGGGTGCATCCCGCGCCGCCGTAGATGCCGGCTACGCGCCCAATGATTGGCAAGTTGGCCAGACCGGTAAGGTCGTGGCGCCGGATCTTTACATCGCCGCAGGCATTTCTGGTGCAATCCAGCATTTGGCTGGCATGAAGGACAGTAAGGTCATCGTCGCCATCAATAAGGACGAAGAAGCACCGATCTTCCAGGTTGCTGACTATGGCCTGGTGGCAGATTTGTTCGAGGCGTTGCCAGAGTTGGAAGCAGCGCTCTAATCCACCGAGACCAATTGTGATCGTATACAGGCCTTCCCCAGTTTGGGGGAGGCCTTTTTGGTTGCCTACAGGTCTCGCGCTGCTTCCAAAAGTTCAATAGCGGCCTCATCATTCCACTCGGCGGGGCCAAGCACGCTGCCAAGCAGACAACCGTCCGGTCCGATCACGTAGCTGGCTGGCAGTCCGCTCAACAGTCCACGTTCGCGCAAGTCCAGGAACACGGCGTTGGTGTTGTCCTGATAGAGCTCCAGCGCATCGGTGCCAATCTCGTCGAGAAACGCCTGCGGGACACTGGGTTCACCCTGGTCGAGACTGAGGGCGATCACCTCAAAGCGATCACCCTCCAAAGCCTCGCTCATAGCATTGATGCCGGGCATCTCCGCACGGCATGGACCACACCAAGTGGCCCATAGATTGACGAAGAGCGTCTTGCCTTCAAAGTCACCAATGGTCCGGTCTGCACCGGTGCCATCCTTGAAAGCGATAGATGAAAAATTCTGAGGAAGGGTCGCCGCCTGATACTCAGACACTGTGCCAACGGCCAGACTGGCCAATTGTGCCCCCTGATCTGTTGCCGCCTCGCATTTTGGTGCATCCACCATTGCAATCTCATCACCGGAGTTGCCAGCATCGCGGCCCACCGCGTATAGCCCAATCGCAATGCAGACCACGATGATGAACAGGCTTATCGCAATGGTCTGGCGGCGCGAGCGCGAAGATGACGAGTTTTGCGTTTGGGACATGAACCTACCGGCGGCTAAGTGAAGACAGGCGGAATATGATGAGCGACGATCAAGACCACAAGAGCGCCACAGGTCACGAATCCGCGCACAGCCCAAACCATGGGCAAGCCCAGAAAGGCCACAACTCGTCCTCCAACCAAATGTGGGGCGGTCGCTTTGCCGAACAGCCCGACGCTCTGATGGAGAAGATCAATGCCTCCATCGGCTTTGACCATGTGCTTTACGAGCAAGACATTCGCGGCAGCCGCGCCCATGTGGCGATGCTCGCCCAGCAGGGCATTGTGTCTGACGAAGACGCCCTGGCCATTGATGCCGGCCTGACACAGATAAAGGGCGAGATCGAAGCCGGCGAGTTCGAGTTTTCAGCCCAACTTGAAGACATTCATATGAACATTGAGGCGCGGCTTGCCGAGATCATCGGCCCCGTCGCCGGGCGTCTGCACACCGCGCGGTCGCGCAACGATCAGGTCGCGCTGGATTTCCGCATGTGGGTGCGGGACGCGATGGGCACCGTGGATGAACTGCTGGTCTCGCTGCAAAGAGCGTTGATCAATCAGGCGGAGGCCCACGCCGACACGGTCATGCCCGGCTTCACGCATTTGCAAACCGCTCAGCCCGTTACCTTCGGCCACCACTGCCTCGCCTATGTGGAGATGTTTGCACGCGACCGGGACAGGTTTGCATGCGCTGCCGAACGGCTCAATGAATGCCCAATTGGAACCGCCGCATTGGCCGGAACGGGCTTCAAGACAGACCGCTGGATGACGGCGCAGGCGCTTGATTTCCGCGAGCCGACCCGGAACTCGCTGGACACTGTATCAGACCGCGACTTTGCCCTCGATTATTTGGCCAGCGCCTCCATCTGCGCCACACATCTGAGCCGGTTTGCCGAGGAGATTGTCATCTGGTCCACATCGCAATTCGGTTTTGTCACGCTTTCAGATGCGTTCTCGACCGGCTCCTCGATCATGCCTCAGAAGAAGAACCCCGATGCAGCTGAGCTGGTGCGCGCGAAGGTCGGCCGCATCAATGGCGCATTGATCGCCTTGCTAACGGTGATGAAGGGCTTGCCGCTGGCCTATTCAAAAGACATGCAGGAAGACAAGGAAGCGGTGTTCGATGCGGCTGAAACGCTGGAAATCGCGCTGGCTACCATGGGTGGCATGGTGCGTGACATGGTGCCCAACAAAGCCAACATGGCGGCAGCGGCGGGCTCCGGCTTCGCCACCGCAACAGATTTGGCTGACTGGCTGGTTCGGGAGTTGGACATCCCTTTCCGCGATGCCCACCACATCACCGGCAGTGCAGTGGCCGTAGCCGAGATGAAAGGCTGTGACCTTCAGGACCTCACATTAGAGGATTTGCAGAGTCTGCACGCTGATATTGATGCCAAGGTCTATTCCGTATTGTCAGTGGATGCATCGGTGGCCAGCCGCACGAGCTTTGGCGGCACAGCTCCCGAAAATGTACGCAAACAAGTGACATACTGGCGCGAAAGGTTGGCTCAATAGGTTACGGGCGTGACGTGCGTCAGTCTTCGCGCTACACTGGATACCTTCAAGTTGAGAGCTGAACTCATGAACCAGACTGCCATCATTGCCCTGCTCGGATCCGCGCTCCTTCTCTCCGCCTGTGGCAAAAAGGGCGAGATCGTTGCCGACGACCGGATCGTGAAGGTAAGTCTCGATGGCTCTTCAGCACAGAAGGTGGAGCCGGAGGCCAGGCGCGATTTCGTGCTCGACCCACTTTTGTAGCCGCCTACCGATACAGCCAGCCCGACCGAGCACGCCATGAACCATTTTGAATATCGCAACGGCGTTCTACACGCCGAAAACGTGGCCCTGCCCGCAATCGCAGAACAGGTTGGCACGCCCTTCTACGTTTATTCAACGGCAACCCTTGAGCGCCATTTCAGAGTCTTCTCAGAGGCTTTCGCGCCGGTGGTGCCACTTGTTTGTTACGCCATGAAGGCGAACTCGAACCAGGCCGTCCTGGCGACTTTGGCCCGCTTAGGCTCCGGTGCCGATGTGGTGTCGGAAGGCGAATTGCGCCGTGCGTTAGCCGCCGGAATTCCCGCATCCAAAATCGTCTTCTCAGGCGTGGGGAAAACCGTCAGCGAAATCGACTTCGCCCTGAACGCGGACATTTTGTGCTTCAATGTTGAGAGCGAGCCGGAATTGGAAAGCCTGTCGGCCCGGGCCACCGCGCTGGGAAAAACCGCTCGGCTGTCGATACGCATAAATCCTGATGTAGACGCCAAAACCCACGCCAAAATTTCCACCGGCAAATCGGAGAACAAATTTGGCGTTCCGTGGAAAGACGCCGTGCGCGTCTACGCCCGCGCAGCGCGACTGCCGGGGCTTCAAGTGACCGGCGTGGACATGCACATCGGCAGTCAGATCACGGAGCTGGAGCCTTTTGAGGCGGCTTTTGCAAAGCTGCGAAATCTCATTGGCACCCTGCGCGCCGAAGGTCATGCGATCCACCATGTGGATCTGGGCGGCGGTTTGGGC
>JBCBZX010000196.1:0-5840 GCA_039815105.1 Pseudomonadota bacterium | reverse complement strand
GAGGGGTTGGCAAGGGAATGTCCACTTCAAGACCGGAAAATGGCGTCACGCCCTTTTCAAATCCGATGGGGGACGCGTCCATATCGCGGTAGCTCACGGAACTGGCCTGGTAGACCTTACCTTGCTCCAGCCGGGCGGAGCCTGCAGACCCTAGAGACACGACCAGATCGGGCTTCTTTTCATCGATCACGCGGGCCATGTTCATGGCTGCTTCCACAGGGCCAATTCCAGTCATCACCGGCTGGAACCGCTTTTGCAGTTCAGGGCCGTATTCTTCCCGTGCCGCCATGGCATAGATGACGCGCTTTCCACCGATCACGGGCATTAGCGGTTCAACCAGAAAATCGTTGCGTTGAGGGCCGTGGCAACGCCGACCCATGCGAGATAGGGCACAAACAAAAGCGCCGCCGTCTTTGACAGGGGCCAGGCCACGAAGATGAACGTGATAATGACCAGCAGCAGGATGATAATTTCGATCAGCGCGACGCCAATCTGATGAAATCCGAAAAACAGAGCTGTCCAGGCGCCATTGAGCGCCCATTGTGCCCACCAAAGGCCTATCGCACCCCCCGGCAGGTAGGATTGGCTGATCTTCGCGCCAGCGACGCCAATCAAGACGTATAGAAGGGTCCAGACGGGGCCAAACAACCAATCAGGTGGGTTCCAGCTCGGTTTTTCCAGGGCCCGGTACCACGCGTCCGGCGGAAAAAGAAATGCAGTGGTGAAGCCCACTGCGAACATGGCACCGATGTAAATGGCGTAGAGTAAGATTGGACTGTTTGTCATTTTGGAATGACCTGTCATAGCGGCGCGTTCGAACATGAGCGACACTAAATAGGGCCATCACAGCGGCTTCAAGGCAGCCGCGGCGACAAATGCCTGAAGCGCTTTTGGCCGTGAGCCTCAGCGGCCAGCCGCCAGAGCTATGCCGACACCGGTCAACACCGTGCCGCCCGCCCGGTTGAGCCATCTGCGCGCCCGCATGGATTGAAAAAATTTCCGGGCAGCAGCGGCCAACCAGACGTAAAAAAAGTCGATGCCAGAGCCAACAAAAAACGAGATCGCCACCATGATGGCAGCGTCGGCCAACGTCACGCCGCTCATATCGACAAATGCGGGCACGAAACTGGCGTAGAACACCAGGACCTTGGGGTTGGAGATGGTCAGCAATGCGCCTTCCAGCAAAGACCGGGCAAAGCCGGTCGAGCGTCCGGCTTTTGCCAGGCTTTTCTCAGGTCGTTCAAAGAACAGTCTGACACCCATGATGACCAGAAAGATGCCGCCGGCGACTTTGACCCAAACAAAGGCATCGCCCATCTGCTCGGCAACCCAAGCCATGCCAAAAATGGCGAGGATCAGATAGAGCACATCACCAAAAAAAGCGCCAAGCATGATGCTCGCGCCCGCACCAAAACCGCTTGTGATGGCCCGCGCGGTCGCTGCAAAGAAACATGGCCCCGGTGAAATCGCGATCACAAACATGCCGCCGGCAAACGCCAGAATAGCGGGCCACGTCATGGTGACGTCGAAACTCATTTGATGCGTTCCATGACGGCGAAAAAGAAACCATCGGTCGCCGTGGACGCCGGGGTCAATGTGATCGTCTTCATATCCGACGACCACGGCGTTCGCTTATCGAAGCCGAACAGATCCTGCCAAACTTCACCGGCACTCAGAAGCTCATATTCCGGATTGGCCTCGATGAAGGCGTAAACCTGATTCTCATTCTCTTCCGGCAACACAGAGCAGGTGATGTAGACGAGATAACCCCCGACGCGCGGATAATTTCGGGCCGCGGCCAGCACCGCCTCCTGCTCTTCCACCCGCTCCTCCAATTGCTCGGGCGTCAACTTCCACTTCGTGTCCGGCCGCCGCCGCCAGGTGCCGGAGCCCGAACAGGGTGCATCCACGACCACACGGTCGAATTTGCCATGCAGATCGGTGGGCTCTTTGGACGCATCATGCACCTGGGCATTGCGCACGCCCGCGCGTTTAAGGCGTTCATGGATGGGGGCGAGGCGGGTTTTGTCCGCGTCCCAAGCATGTATCTGACCTTTGTTCTCCATCGTGGCGGCCAGCGCCAGCGTTTTGCCCCCTGCACCGGCGCAATAGTCCAAAACCTGCTCGCCTGGCTGGGCGAACACCAGGTCTGCCACGATCTGGCTGCCCTGGTCCTGCACTTCAAATTTGCCCTGCTGATAGGCCGCCTCGGCCATCACGTTAGGGTGCCGTCGGTCGCCCCGCACCGGCGCGATGCGCAACCCGTCGCGGGCGATATCAGTCTGTTTGGCACCGGGCAGAGCTTTGGCCAACTTCTCGCGATTGGTCTTGAGCGTGTTGGCGCGCATATCCAGCGATGGCCGCGCGGCAAAGGCCTGCGCCTCGACTTGCCACTCATCGGCAAAATTGGCCTCAAAGCTGGGCACCAGCCATTCCGGTATATCGGCGCGAACATGGGCGTCGGCGAGTGTAAGGTCGGCTTTGCGCAAAGCCTCCAGCACATCATCCGATGGCAATTCGGGCGCAAACTTGTCGCCCTCCAATGCACTCTTCAATTCACCGGGCGCCATGCCCTGAAGTCGGAGCACCCCGCCAAACACCTTTGCCGATGATGTGTCTTCCCCCGCCAGATAGGCTGACGATGACGCAAGGCGCAGAGCATCATAGGCCAGATTGCCGATCGCTGAACGATCACCAGACCCGGCAAACCTGTGATTGTTGCCCCAGTCACGCAACGAGACTGATAAAGGCCGCTTGCGCGCCTCCATATCGTCCAGCACTTCAATTGCAGCTGCAAGCCGCCCACCCAGTCTCATCGTTCAACTCGGCACATGGATCAAAGCTCGGCGAAGAAAATGAGCGAGATGGTGAATTCGGCAACGAGCGCCATGACAACATAGACCGAGCGAATGAACGCCCTGCGCCGACGCATGACACGGTTTCCCGACACCATGATATGGGCATGCTGCCAACGCAGCGCAACAAAGAGCCAGGCCAAAAGAACGGTCAACCAGCTTTCGATTCCGGCGGTGGCGAAGGCAAGCACCAGCACCATGAAGACGGGTGGAAGTTCGAAAAGATTGGCGGACAAACGGGTGTGAACCGCAAGATCGTCGGGCTCATCGCGACCGACAATCGCGTAGGTCGCTGCGGTGATGCGCCCTTTCTTGCCGGCGGATATGCGCGCGCGGCTCATCTGCCCGAAGGCGCGAAGCATCAGTATGATCATCCCGACCAGGCTCAGCAGCAGCAGCTTAAGCCGCAGGCCCGGATTGTAGTTCCAAAGGTCGATCAGCAGTTCCATGTCCGGTCAGCCCATACCCGGATAGTTCGGGCTTTCCCGGGTGATGGTCACATCATGGGCGTGGCTTTCTCGAAGGCCCGCGCCAGAAATCTGCACGAACTCCGCCTTCTGGCGAAATGCTGCAAGGTCCTGCGCGCCCACATAACCCATCGAGGCTTTCAGACCGCCCACCAGCTGGTGCAGCACGGTGGACACAGCGCCCTTATAGGGGACCTGGCCTTCAATGCCTTCGGGCACCAGTTTGAGTTCGTCGCGCACCTCAGCCTGGAAATAGCGGTCCGCAGAACCGCGGCTCATGGCGCCCACGGATCCCATGCCTCGATATGATTTGTAACTGCGGCCCTGGTGCAAATACACCTCACCGGGGCTCTCTTCCGTGCCCGCCAGAAGCGATCCCACCATGGCCACCGATGCGCCGGCCGCCAAAGCCTTTGCCAGATCACCAGAATATTTAATGCCGCCATCAGCCACCACTGGCACATCATGTTTAGCCGCAGCTTCAGCCGCCTCCATAACCGCTGTCAATTGCGGAACACCGACACCGGCCACAATGCGCGTGGTGCAGATGGAACCGGGGCCAATGCCCACTTTCACCGCGTCCGCCCCGGCGTCGATCAAGGCTTCGGTGCCCGCTGCGGTGGCCACATTACCAGCCAAAATCTGCACCTTGTTGGACAGTTTGCGCACGCGGGTCACGGCATCGAGCACCTTGGCGGAATGGCCATGGGCCGTGTCGATCACCAGCAGGTCCACGCCTGCATCCAGGAGCGCCTGAGCCCTGTCATAGCCATCATCACCAACGGTCGTGGCCGCGGCAGCCAGCAGCCGGCCTTTATCGTCTTTACTCGCATCGGGATTAAGCTGGCTGCCTTCCATGTCTTTGACCGTGATCAGCCCCTGGCAATTGCCGTCGTCATCCACCACCAACACCTTTTCAATCCGGTGCTGATGCAGCAGCTTACGCGCTTCGGCCTGGGTGGCGTTTTCGCGCACGGTGACCAAATTTTCCCGGGTCATAAGCTCAGAGACCAATTGGTCTGGATTGTCTGCAAAGCGCACGTCTCGATTGGTCAATATGCCCACAAGACGCGACTTTGAGTACCCGCCTGTCCCACCCTTGGCGACCACAGGAATGCCGGAGATCCGATGGGTTTTCATCAGCGCTCTTGCATCGGCAAGACTGGCTTCCGGCCCAATCGTGATCGGGTTGACCACCATGCCGCTTTCAAAGCGCTTCACCCGGGTCACTTCTTCAGCCTGGCGCTCCAGCGTCAGATTGCGGTGAATGACGCCAATGCCCCCGGCCTGCGCCATGGCGATGGCCAAGCGCCCTTCGGTCACGGTATCCATGGCTGACGACAGAATGGGCATGTTTAAATGCAAATCCCGCGTCACGCGGCTGGCAACATTTACCTGCCCCGGCATCACCTCCGACGCGCCGGGCACAAGAAGCACGTCGTCAAATGTCAACGCTTGGGGGCCTGTGATGGACTGTCGAATAATCGCCATGGCAAAACCTGCATTTGAGCGACCGCGCATTCAAATCAGAATCCAGGATCGCGCGCTTGGGTGGATGGCACGTTGCGCTATCACGCCCCTTGCCCGCTGCAAAGCACCCAATGGCCAGCAATTTCCTTTTCAACTCATTTGACCGGACACTTTTTGAGCACGGACCCATTTGCTCGATACCCAATGCTGACATAAGCACAGCCATGCCGACAAAAAACTCAATTGCGGGGGGACGTACAGCGCAAGGACGGACGCATCGCGCCATGCGCGAGAACATGCAGGCCCGACTCATCAAGGCAACAGTTCAGGTTCTCGTGGAACGGGGCTACTCCCATGCAAGCGTTCAGGCCATTTGCGATGCAGCTGGTGTCACCAAGGGCGCATTGTTCCGCCATTATGATAAGCGCACAGACCTGCTTGCCGCAGCAGCAGATAATATTTTCACTTTGCTCATCACAAATTTCAGCCAGCGATTTGCACGTTTGACGCCGGGGCCGGACCTGGGGCTACAGACGGTGCATTTGTTGCGGGCGCACATGGCGGATCCGTTGATGCGAGCGGCACAGGAGTTGCAGATGGCAGCCAGAACAGACGCTGTGCTGCAGGCAAAATTTGGCCCGGTGCTGAAGGCCTATCTTGATGCCGCACACCAGTTGGCAGGGCATATGTTTCCGAACGCCAGCACCCGCAATCCAGACTTTGCCGCCGTGATCGACGTTTTCCTGGACGCGCTCACCAATGAAGCCGCTACCGGCGCCGTTCTCAATGCCGGTCAAGCCAGCGGCCAAGATGAAGACAGCGATGAAGGCGTGCGCCAGAGCCAGCGCTTAGCGTTTCTAGCTCGTCTCGCAGATCAGGAAATCCTCATTCACGAACCGCAGCTGACAGCCAAGCCATAAGGCGTCCCTATGGCATGGTTTGGCATTGACTTGAGTTTGCCAAGACCATAATGACCCCACTGTTCTCCGGCAGACAATGCCGATTGGACATGGCGGGGTAGCTCAGGTGGTTAGAGCAGCGGAATCAT
>JBCBZX010000224.1:0-5122 GCA_039815105.1 Pseudomonadota bacterium | reverse complement strand
CTGGTCATGATCTTCTCGTGGAATGAATATCTGTTCGCGCTTTTCCTATCGACCTCCAAAGCGCAAACGCTGCCGATCCTTGTTGCAGCCATGAATGCCGGTGAGCGTGGCATCCTGTGGTGGACCATGTCTGTTGCCATCATCATCATGATCATTCCGGTGCTCGCAATGGCGGTGGCGCTGCAAAAATACATCTCTAAGGGCCTGCTTGTCGGCGCTGTGAAAGGGTAATCACTATGAACGCCAGACCTGCGGACATGGCTGCTTCGGCCAAGGGCATTTCCATTCAGAATATGAGCAAGCATTTCGGCTCGTTCCAGGCCCTCAAAGGCATCTCGCTGGATGTTGAGCCTGGGGAGTTTCTTGTGCTTCTGGGCCCTTCGGGCTGCGGTAAATCCACCGCGCTGCGCATGATTGCCGGGCTGGAAAGCATCACGGCGGGCACTCTGATGATTGGTGACACTGACGTCACAGATGTGCTGCCAAAGTACCGTGACATCGCCATGGTTTTTCAGTCCTATGCCCTCTACCCCCACAAAACGGTGGGCGAAAATATCGGGTTTCCGCTAAAGGTGGCCAAAACGCCCAAGGCCGAAATGGAGGCGGCCATCCTCGCTGCGGCCCAGCAGGTGGAACTGGAAGAATTGCTGGAGCGGCTTCCGGGGCAATTGTCCGGCGGTCAACGCCAGCGCGTGGCACTGGCCCGGGCCATTGTTCGGCGGCCATCGGTTTTTCTGATGGATGAGCCACTGTCCAACTTAGATGCCAAGCTGCGCGGACATATGCGAGCTGAGCTGAAATATATGCAGAACACGCTCGGCATCACCACCGTTTATGTGACCCACGATCAGATCGAAGCCATGACGTTGGCCCACCGTGTGGCCATTATGAAGGATGGTGAGATGCAGCAATTGGGCACGCCCGATGAGGTTTATTCCGATCCCGCCAACCTGTTTGTGGCCGGCTTCATGGGATCGCCTCCGATGAACTTTGTTGAGGGTGCTATCTCGGGCGGCAAATTTGCAGGCAACGGCGCCGCTGATGCGACTGCCTCGCCTATTGATTTGGCGGCGCCGGGTTTGGCAGACCACCAAGAGGTGACCGCAGGGTTTCGGCCCGAAGACTGCTCCGTGGTTGCGCCTGGAGCAGGGCAGTTCGATTCCGAAGTGTTCACGCTTGAGATGACCGGCGATCAAGCGTTGGTCACGTTCCGACAGGGTGCTCAGCCAATGGTGGTCAAGATGCCCAAGGACTTCAGAATCGCCACTGGGGAGCGCGCTGGAATTGCGTTTGACCCGGCTGTGGCCTGCTTTTTTGACCGCACAACTGGCGAACGGTTGAGGCCTGGCAAATGAGCCTTTCAAGATACTCCGTAACGCAGTGAGGCAAGCATGAAATCCGCGCGTATGAATCGGTTGTTCAGCCCGTCCGGGAACTGTTTCGACGTGGCAATCGACCATGGTATGTTCAACGAGCGAACCTTTTTAGGCGGCATTGAGGACATGCATTCCGCCATCAAGACGGTGGCCGCCGCCGCACCGGACGCCATTCAACTGCCGCCGGGCACAGCGCCCATCCTGCAGGCCATTGCCGGCAGAGATCGTCCGGCATTGGTGTTGCGCACCGATATTGCCAATGTTTATGGTTCGGTCTTGCCGCACCGATTGTTCTCGGAAGTCATAGCCGACCCTGTTGCTCAGGGCGTGATGCTCGACGCTGCCTGTGTGGTCGTCAACCTGTTAATGCTACCCGGCCAACCGGAGCTTCACCAGGCCTGCGTGCAAAACATCAATCGGCTCAAGCGCGAATGCGATCTGGCGGGCATGCCACTGATGGTGGAGCCGCTGGTCATGCGCGACAATGCGAGCGCTGGTGGCTACATGGTCGATGGTGACCTTGAGAAAATTCTGCCTCTCGTTCGGCAGGCTGTGGAGCTAGGGGCGGACATTATCAAGGCCGACCCGTGCGATGATGTGAGCGAGTATCACCGGGTTATCGAGATCGCTCAAGGTGTGCCCGTGCTTGTGCGTGGTGGTGGCAAAGTGTCTGACGAGGAGATCCTCACCAGAACCGCCGCGCTTATGGGACAGGGGGCAAAAGGGATCGTGTATGGGCGCAACGTGATTCACCATGCCGACCCGGCGGGCATAACCAAGGCGCTTATGGCGGTGGTGCATGAGGGTGCGACCGTGCCCGACGCGATGGCGATGATCGCGTGAATGGCGTGACCCAAACCCGCGTGATCAAGTTCGGTGTTATCGGCTGTGGTCTTATGGGGCGCGAGTTTGCGTCCGCCGCCGCCAGGTGGCTGCATCTCACCGACACGCGGGCGCGGCCGGAAATCGTGGCCATATGTGATCTAAACTCCGAATTGACGGCTTGGTTCTCAACCCATGTGCCAAGCGTTTCACAAGTAACGGAGGATTACCGCGCGCTGCTGGCCAACCCTGAAGTGGAGGCAATCTATTGCGCGGTGCCGCACAGCCTGCACGACCAGATGTACCCCGACATTCTGGCGGCTGGGAAACATCTGTTTGGCGAGAAGCCATTTGGGATAGACGCGGCGGCCAACGCTAAAATTCAGGCGGCGATACATGCCCATCCGGAGCTTGTTGTGCGGTGCTCATCGGAGATGCCGTTCTTCCCAGGGGCGCAGAAGGTCATCAATCTGGCGCGCGCTGGCGATATGGGCGAGATTATCGAGGTTGAGGCGTCTTTCCTGCATTCATCCGATCTCAATCCCGACAAGGCGATCAATTGGAAGCGGATGATCGACATCAATGGCGCATATGGCTGCATGGGCGATCTGGGGATGCACGTTCTGCATGTGCCTCTTCGACTGGGTTGGCGGCCGACATCGGTGTCAGCGGCGCTGGTCAATCGGTTTCGGACGCGGCCCGACGGCAAGGGCAATGTTGTGCCCTGCGAGACGTGGGACAATTCCACTATAACCGGCCACGTACCAGACGAAGGCGGCGGCTTTCCGTTGGTACTCAAGACCTGGCGTATCGCTCCGGGGCACGCAAACACGTGGAGTCTGCGCATTCTTGGGACCAGGCGGTCTGCTTTTTTCAGCTCCCAGGCACCGCGCCAATGGCAATGGATGGACTATGATGGCGGTGCTCAGGTTTGGCAGACCGAAGATCTGGGCTTCAACACCTTGTTCCCCGCCATCACCGGCGGCATTTTCGAGTTTGGGTTTCCCGATGCCATGCAACAAATGTGGGCGGCCTATCTCGACGAATTGGCAGGTGGAGACGCGAACGGATTTCACTGCGTCACGCCGAAGGAAGCCGCTGATCACCACGCCATTCTCACCGCCGCACTTGCTGCCGGGACGAGCAACACCGTGCAGCCCGTAACGTATGGCGCCAGCGCATGAAGAGATCGCAAATCAACGAAATCATCGCTGACTTTCGCCAGTTGCTCGACGCTTATCGTTGGACGCTGCCCAAATGGGCGAACTATAGCGTCGAAGATTTTGCCCAGAAGCCGGAACTCGCCCATTGGCTACAGCGCCATCAGATGGGTTGGGATGTGACCGATTTTGGCTCTGGCGATTTCGCTGCCCGTGGGCTCGCATTGTTTTGTTTGCGCAATGGTGTTCAGTCCGACCCCCACAGCGTGCCATATGCTGAGAAACTGCTTTTCGTGGGGCCGGGTCAGGAAACGCCCTTCCATGCACATAAGATCAAGTTGGAAGACATCATCAATCGTGGCGGCGGCGACTTGCTGTTTGAATTTCGGCCCGGGCCGGGTGCTGCTGGCGCCATCAAATTGCGCTGTGACGGCATCTCGCATGAGCTTGAGGCAGACGAGCCACTGGTTTTGAAGCCAGGCGAAAGCGTGACCATACCCCGCGGATTGTACCATCGGTTTTACGGGCACCCGGGCGGCGAAAGCGTTCTCGTTGGAGAGGTCAGTCAGGTCAATGATGATGGGAGCGACAATTATTTTTGGGATGAATTGCCGAGATTCGCCCAAATTGAAGAAGACGAGGCGATTATTCTTCCCCTCTGGAACGAAGTTTACGGTAGCCAATGACGGGCCGTTCGGGGATCATTTGCGCTGGCAATTGGATTATCGATCTGGTCCACGACATTGAGCATTGGCCTGCCGAGAGCGATCTGGTGCGCATCGGCCAGCAGACCCGAAGCATGGGCGGTGGCGCCGCCAACGTTGTCGCCGCGTTGGCAAAACTCGAGACAGGCCTCCCATTGTGGCCCATGGGGGCTGTTGGCGATGACGAGTTTGGCGCCTTTGTTCGCACGCAGTGCCAGGCGCTTGGTTTGCCCACCTCACAACTTTTGGCGAAGGCCGGGGTGGCGACGGCCCATACCCATGTCATGTCGGTCGCAGGCCGCAGCCGCACCTTTTTCTACCAGGGCGGGGCCAATGACGCATTGCGCTTTGAGGACTTTCCGACGGGTACCTTTTCCACCACTCAAGCGCGCATCTTCTATCTTGGGTATCTGACGCTTTTGGCTCAACTGGATGCGGTGGACGTATCGGGAATGACCGATGCAGCCCGGGTGCTTCAGCGCGCGCGGAAGGCTGGTTTGATCACCTGTGTGGATTTGGTTTCGGGGCAGCACCCCGATTTTCGGCGGATTGTCGAGATTGCAGCGCCGCACATCGACTATCTCATTTTGAATGAAACCGAGGCCGCCCGCGCCACCGGGTTTGATGGCTCGGCTGAAAGCTTGGCCGACCTGCTCAACAATCCAGCGACCCTCAGAAAGATGGCTGACCTTTTGATTGGCAAGGGCATTGGCCAGGCTGTGGTGGTTCATTGCCCGAAATTTGCTCTGTGGGTCGGAGCTGACGGCTCCCGTCATCAGGCGGACGTCACGCCATTGTCAAAAGACCAGATCGTCAGTCATTTGGGGGCCGGCGACGCGTTCGGCGCTGGATTGTTGTTTGCCTTGCATGAGGGTTGGAGCCAAGAAAATGCCCTGGCTTTGGGAAATATGGCGGCGGGAGCTTCCCTCAAAGGCATAACGGCGAATTCCGCAATTCCACCGTTGAGCACTCTATCGAACCAATAATTTATGGCTGGGAATTTCAGCATCTGCTGGGTCATCTCTGAGCGTAACAAATAAAATTTTTGACAGTCGCATCG
>JBCBZX010000008.1:0-22233 GCA_039815105.1 Pseudomonadota bacterium | reverse complement strand
CCTGCAGTTCACATGAACACCCGCATGGTCGTCACCAGCTCACAATGGTTTGGCGGCGGCGCAGACCTGACACCCGTGCTTGATCGCCGTCGCACGCAGGAAGACCCGGATACAGTCGCCTTTCACCAAGCCATGAAGGACGCTGTGGCACCCCACGGCCAGTCGGATTACGAGATGTACAAGAAATGGTGCGACGATTATTTTGCGCTGCCCCACCGAAACGAGATGCGCGGCATTGGCGGCATCTTCTATGACTATCTCCGGTCAAGCGAAGATGGTTCAGCTTGGGACGCTGACATGGCCATGACCAAGGACGTCGGCACAGGCTTTCTGGCCATCTACGACCAGCTTGTTCGCAAGAACATGGGCTATGGCTGGACCGATGCGGATCGCGAAGAACAACTCATCCGCCGTGGCCGCTATGTCGAGTTCAACCTGCTGTACGACCGCGGCACCATTTTTGGCCTCAAAACCGGCGGAAACATCGATTCGATCCTTTCATCCATGCCGCCTGTGGTGAAATGGCCCTAAACTTTAAGTACCAGCCCAACCGCAGCCGAGCACCAGGACCCAAGAGTCTTGGCTAGCCGCTTTCGGCCATGGACCCCGAAACAAGTCCAGGGCGACGACTAAGAGTTGTGTCTAAGCGCCACCGGCGGCCACATAAGCTTTCACCTCTTCCGCCTCGCGTTCCGCATCTTCAATGCGTTTGCGCACAACGTCGCCGATCGACACCAAGCCCACCAGCGCGCCGTCCTGCACCACGGGCAAATGCCGGAAACGTCCATCGGTCATGATGGCCATGGCCTGAGCAGTCGATTCGTTATACTCTACGGTCACGGGGTCTGCCGTCATCAGATGCTTCGCAGACTTGGCCAGAATAGCTGCGCCATCACGCTCCAAGGCCCTGACGATATCGCGCTCCGACAAGATGCCCACAATCGCATCTCCGTTGAGCACCAAAACCGCACCGATGCGATGCTTGGCAAGAACGGTCAACACCTCCGATACCGGCATATCGGGCCCGATTGAAATGACGGATTGGTCAGAGGCTTTGGCTTTATCGGCCAAAATGGCGGCAATGGTCATGTGCTTCTCCCTGTCTCAACTCACACCCCGCAATGGCAGGATGCGCTCTGGAAAGGGCACGAACACCTTTAAACACCTGGCTGAGAATTTGGGTCGGGTGGCCGCGCTCAATCTCAGACCACAGAGGCTACACCGGGGAGCAGAAAACACAAACCCGTGATGTATTGCGCCTAGTCGGCCTGACTTTGGGACGCTTGGGCCAACAGCTCGTCACGGCTCAGCTTGAAGTCCGATTCCAGCCAGATGGTTTCCAATTGCGCCAATTGCTCTCCCAGCCTTGGCCCCTGTTGCGCGCCCACCGCCATAAGGTCCGCGCCGGTCAATGGAAACACAGGCTTTGCAAATGTTCTCGCCTCTTCCAACTGCGCGATGAGTTTGGCGGCCGCCTCCCCGTCACCACGCGCAGCGGTCACGGCGGCGGCCAGTTTGAGCCGTCTCATCAGTGCGGTTTTGTCACTTCGGTAAAGCCGCTCCCGCCATTCACCGGCGGATACATCGCCATTGGGTGTCGCCAAGGCGGCCATATCCAAAAGCGCCTGGCGATCCGCATTGGATATCCGCAGCCGTTTGCCCAATGCGGCCAAATCATCGCTGCGAAGCGGCACGATGGACGCCAGACGCAGCAAGGCGTCAGGCTCCCAAGTGCAGTCCCGTTCTGCCTCAACAAGCCCATGAATGGCATCGATGCCCCATTTTTCGCTTTCGGGCAGAACGATGCTCAGCACGCCGGTTGTCCGCATCCATAGAAGCGATTTACTGGGGTCTGGCGCCGCAAGCAATTTGCGCAACTCTTTCCAGATACGCTCAACAGACAAATTGGCGAGGTCGCTTTTCATCCGCGTGCTGGCCCGCAGCGCATCGGCGTCGGGGCGGCCCACCCGCTCTGGCCCGTACCAAGCGAAAAACCGGAACAGCCTCAAAATGCGCAAATGGTCTTCGGCAATACGTTGGCCCGCATCGCCGATGAAGCGGATCGTGCGTGTTTGGATATCGTCCAGCCCACCGACATAATCGGTCAGCGTGCCATCCCGGTCAGCATATATTGCGTTGACGGTAAAATCGCGCCTCAGCGCGTCGGCGTGCCAATCGGTGCCAAACCTGACCACTGCGTGGCGGCCATCGGTTTCGATGTCTTGGCGCAATGTGGTCACCTCAAAGGCCTCGCCATGGCTGACGATTGTCACCGTCCCATGGTCCAGGCCGGTGGGCACGCATTTCAGACCGGCGGCCTCCGCAGCCTCCATGACGGCGCTTGGAACCAGATCAGTGCTTAAATCTATGTCCGAGACCGGTTCGCCCATCAGGGCGTTTCGAACAGCGCCACCATTCACCCGCACCTTCCCGCCGGCAGCCTCAAGTGCATCGAACACGGCCAGCAAGGCCGGTGCCTTCAAAAACTCCGCCGCATCGGGTTCGAGCTTGCGGATCTCCGGTTCAGCCATGGACCGCCGCGCCCTTCGTTTCTTGGCCCAGCAGTGTTTTCTGCAAGCTCGCAACAATGCCAGCGGTGATGCCCCAGATCATGTGGTCCTGCCACGCGAACCGGTAGATATTGACCGTGTGCCCGCGTACCAGATTGTCCTTGGTGGTCAGTTCAGCGGCAGCTGGGTTCAGCAGGTGCGAAAGCGGCACTTCGAACACACGAGCAACTTCACCGGGGTCGAGCGTGATCGGTAGGTCCGGCGGCACAATGCCTATGAACGGCTGGATGCGGTAACCACTGCCCGTTGGGTAGTCTGGCGTCTGCCCGAGAACACGCACATTCTGTGATGTGATGCCAACTTCTTCTTCAAGCTCCCGCAGGGCTGTTGCCTGGGCACTGGGGTCTGCGGGGTCAATTTTTCCGCCCGGAAAGGAAATCTGACCGGCATGGGCTTTCAAATGGGCCGCACGATATGTGAACAGCACTGTCGCGCCTTCGGGTCGGTCCACCACGGGAATCAGAACTGCTGCATCGCGATAGCTCTGGTTCTGATAGTGGTACGCCAGCTGCGGGTTCTGCATCTCATCGCCCCATTGCGCACTTGCCAAGGCGTCTCGCCGTCGATCAAAAAGGGCCTCGAACTCTGCGACCCTCATGTCGACAACCGCGCCAGCTCATCAGCTGGCATGATGGGAAATGTTTGACCGCCAGAGCGCACCGCAAACATGGTCACGCCGTCAACATCCACCTCTTCCCCCAAATCCACCAATTGGTATAGCAAGGGACGCGCGAACAATGCTTCCAGCCTGCCGCGCACATCACGCACCAGAACATATGGCTTGAGCTGCTTTTCCTGCCCTTCAAAGGCGAACCGCAAGGGATGCTCAGCGCCGATCTCCACCAGATCGCCAACATTGGTACGCAAGACCAGAAGCTGATCGGTCTGGCCCTCATTCTGCACCGCCATTTCCACAGCCACGAAGGGGGCGTCCTCAACCCGCAAACCAACCTTCTCAACGGGCGTTACAAGAAAGTAAGACCCGTCTTCTTCGATCAGCACCGATGCAAAAAGATTGACCAGGGCGGCTCGGCCAATGGGCGTACCCAAATAGAACCACGTGCCATCGGACTGGATCTCCATATCCAAATCACCGCAAAAATCGGGGTGCCACTTTTCAACCGGCGGAAGCCCGCCAGTTGCTCCCTTCTGGGCGGCGCGAATGAGATCGCTCAAATCATGGCCGGGCCGATTGAACTTGGCGCTTGGATGCAAATCAGACATGGCACCTAATTAGGGGACCAAACAGCTGCCACCAAGAGTTGCTTTCAAGTCCGCACAAGTGAACGTTCATGCTGTTTGAAGCTCGCAGCCGAGAAGATAACCCATATGAATTGCCTGTGATCTCGCCATCAATGCCTTGTTCGCGCCCCAAGCCGGACTAGTCTTCTATGCATTGGCAGCGTGCGCGACGATATTTGGCGCTCAGATCTTGGCCGCGATGGTGGCTCTATCTTGATAAGGAACGAAAATGAACATTGCCGCCGAAACACTCTCCAAGACCGAACGGGATGCAGTCGTGGCAAAAGCCGAAGCGGCTGCCGCCCGCGTGCAGCAGGCCAAAGCAGCGATTGGCGAGGTCATCTTCGGACAGGAGACGGTCGTTGAACAGACTTTAGTGACAATTTTGTCGGGTGGACATGCCGTACTTGTGGGCGTGCCTGGGCTGGCCAAAACCAAATTGGTGGAGACTCTAGGCACGGTGCTTGGCCTTGATGCAGGGCGCGTTCAGTTCACGCCGGACCTGATGCCCTCCGATATTTTGGGGTCAGAGGTTTTGGATGTTGCTGAGGATGGCAAGCGCTCCTTCCGTTTCGTGAAGGGCCCGATCTTCGCTCAACTCTTAATGGCTGACGAGATAAATCGCGCAAGCCCCCGCACCCAGTCCGCTTTGCTGCAGGCCATGCAGGAATATCATGTGACCGTGGCGGGCGAACGCCACGATCTTCCTGCGCCTTTCCATGTTTTGGCGACTCAAAACCCATTGGAACAGGAAGGCACTTACCCACTGCCTGAAGCCCAGCTCGACCGCTTTTTGATGCAGGTGGACGTGGACTATCCCGAACGGGAAGCCGAGCGCCGTATATTGTTGGACACCACAGGGAGTGACAGTGCGACTGCCACCGAAGTTTTGACGTTTGACGAGTTGATTGAACTTCAGGCGCTTGTCCGACAATTGCCCGTGGGGGAAAGCGTGGTGGAAGCCATTCTCGACCTTGTGCGCAGCGCCCGCCCTGGCCAGGGGGAGACCTCCGATCCGCGCATTGCTTGGGGCCCCGGGCCCCGTGCCAGTCAGTCGCTCATGCTCGCTGTGCGCGCGCGTGCCCTTGCAGATGGCCGCCTGGCGCCTTCGGTTGATGATGTCATCGCCCTCGCAAAACCCGTTTTGAAGCATCGCATGGCGCTAGACTTCTCGGCCCGCGCCGAAGGGGTGACTGTGACCGACGTTATCTCTGAACTCATTGGCCGGATCGGCTGACAATGGTGCAAATGCCTGCCTCCGAAGCCAATTTCGCTCGCGGTCGCGTTGGCGCCGCAACGCAGCCGGCGGGTGCGCAACAGCTCATTGGTCGTTCGCGGGCACGGGCTGCGCTGGTCCCAGACCTCTTGGTGGAGGCAAGACGCGTGGCCAATACGGTCATCTCCGGCTGGCATGGCCGCCGAAAGCGCGGCATTGGTGAGAATTTCTGGCAGTTCCGACCCTTCACCGAGGGCGAAAACCCGGCGCGGATAGATTGGCGACGGTCCGCGCGGGATGAGAACCTTTATCTGCGCGACCGGGAGTGGGAAGCCGTACACACGGTGTGGTTGTGGGCTGATGCGTCGGCTTCAATGCGCTACCGCTCGACAGGTGCACAAACATCCAAGCAAGAGCGAGCTCTAGTGCTCGCACTGGCTGTGGCAGAGGTTCTGGCGCGGTCTGGCGAACGCATCGGATATGTTGGCGCCGGTGCTCCCATCACCCACCGGCAGGCAGCGGAACGGTTGGCAGAGAAACTGACCCGCCTGACAGGTTTTGACCGTCAGTGGCCGGACGTTAGCTCGCTGAAGCCGCACAGTGACATAGTTATAGCAAGCGACTTTCTGGGCCCACTGGACGAAATCTTGGAACAGATCGACGGCTTGGCCTCGCGGCGCATTCGCGGGCATTTGTTGCACATTATCGACCCGGCGGAAGAGACATTTCCCTATTCCGGGCGCACAGACTTCATCGACCCGGAGCGCGGCGTACGCCTGACGGCAGGGCGGGCAGAATCCATGGCGGACGAATACCGGAGCCACTTCACTGCCCGGCAAGGTGAACTGCAACGGGCAGCGACCAAAAGGGGTTGGAGTTACATCATCCACCATACGCACAAGCCGGCATCACAGGCGCTGGTCGCCCTGCATTTGCGCATGTCTGACGCAGCATTGGGGGTTGGCTGATGTTTGGCCTGCCCCTCGCCTTCGCTGCGCCTGCCGTCCTGACTGGCCTTTTGGCACTGCCGCTGATCTGGTTGTTGCTGCGCCTGACGCCACCCAAACCACAAGAGGAAGTGTTTCCGCCGCTGGCCATTCTGGAACAATTGGAAAGGCAGGAAGAAACACCCCACCGCAGCCCGTGGTGGCTAACGGCCCTTCGCATCCTGCTGGCCGCTTTGGCCATATTGGCGCTGGCCGGTCCGGTGTTAAATCCGCAAACCGTGCTGACAGGTCAGGCCGATGGTGACCTGATGATTATCGTGGACGATGGCTGGGCGTCCCAGACTGTTTGGGACCAGCAAGTGGCTGCCGCCAGCGCTCTGATACGCGACGGTGCCGATCAGGGTAGGCCGGTACGTTTGGCCTTCACATCCCAAGGCACAAGCGCAAACTTGGACAGTGACACGCCAGATCTGCTGATCGAGCGCCTGGGCGCGGCTACGCCCAAGCCCATCGTCAGCGAATTGAACGCGCTGGCGGATAAGATGATGGCGGAGCTGCCGTCCCCATCAGAAATCGTGTTTCTGGGTGGCACTATTGCACCCGGTGGCTGGAACGTTGGACTGGAGCAACTCGCGCAGGAGGGCCACAACTTACGGGCGTTAAGACTTGCCGAGCCAAGCGCCACCGCAATCGTGGGTTTGACCAATAACAATGATGGGCTCGTGATCAATCTAGCCACGCTGGGCGGCTTCCCCACATCGCGTCTGCTGGCCTTGGACGACCGCGGTCGCCCGTTGGCAGAAGTGGAACTCAGCGCCGCCGAGCCGCTCGGCGAAGGCCGTCTATCGGTGAGCTTTGACATGCCATTGGAGCTTCGCAACGATGTGCAGCGGATTGCACTCGAAGCCAACACCAATGCCGGTGAGGTTTTTGTCACAGACAGCGGGGCCCAGCGCCGCAGGGTCGCGATGTTATCTGGCGTGGCCAACGAACTCGCCCAACCCCTGCTTGAGCCATTGCACTACATATCCCGCGCCCTGGCGGACACGTCTGAAGTTCGTCTGGCGCAGGAAGCAAATCTGGTTTCAGAGATAGAACGTTTGCTGGCGGACCGGCCAAGTGTGTTCGTGCTGGCAGATGTTGGTACATTGCCTGAGGCCGCCACCGAGCAGCTTTCCATATTTGTGAACAATGGCGGCACACTGCTGCGCTTTGCAGGTCCCCGCCTTGCCGCCGGTGATTTTCAGGATCCCTTGATCCCCGTCCTTTTGCGGGAGGGCGAGCGGGCCTTGGGCGGCTCACTAAGCTGGGACGAACCACAGCCCATAGCGCCCTTCAGCGGAGACAGCCCTTTTGTCGGCATCTCGCTGTCAGACAAAATCGAAGTGCGCAGGCAAGTGCTGGCTCAGCCCGATGTGGACCTGTCGTCACGAACTTGGGCCAGCCTGGCCGATGGCACACCTTTGGTCACCGCTTCCCCCTTCGGCAATGGAGAGCTGGTGCTGTTTCATGTCACGGCAGATGCCACATGGTCCAATTTGCCTTTGTCGGGAACGTTCGTTGCCATGCTGAACCGTGTCGTGGAACGCTCCAGGGGAACAGGTCTGAGCGGCACTGCCGAGATGGGCGAGGCTGTGGTTCTGCCGCCATTGAGGACCGTTCGAGCCGACGGTGCCTTCGGGCTACCGACGGCACAGACAAGACCTCTCACAGCAAATCCGGGCGAGGTATTGCGCGCGCAGTTGGGCAACCCGCCAGGTCTTTATGGCACACGCCAAGCGGCGCTGGCGTTGAATCTTTACGATGAAGCGCGTGATGGTGAAGTGGCGCTAAGTGCCGTAACGGTGCCGGACACTGTGCCCACCATGCGGGTGGACGTCTATCCGCAAAGCGAGGCTCGGGACCTTGCTCCATGGCTGTTTTTGGCCGCCTTCATGTTGTTGGCCATCGACACAATTGTGATGTTGACCATGATGGGCGCCGTGGACAAAGCCAAACGCCTTCGCGGCGCAAAAGCGATCACGCCAGGACTTCTGGTGGGCGCGGTTGGTCTGGCCATCCTGACCCTGCAAATTCCTTCGGCCCAGGCTCAAACTGATGCGGAACAGGCAAGTTTTGAAAAGACGCTCCCCGCCGCCTTTGAAACTCGGGTCGGCTATATCCTGACCGGCGATCTGCGAGTGGACGAAGTCAGCAAGCAAGGCATGGAGGGCATGTCGCGATTTGTTGCCAGCCGCACATCGCTGGAGCCAGGACCACCCATCGCGCTCGACCCTGAGATCGATGAGATGTCCTTCTTTCCGCTCATCTACTGGCCAATCACCGCCGATGCCGAGATGCCGAGTCCAACGGCGTTGGCGCGCATAGATGCTTACATGAAAAATGGCGGCACAGTGCTTTTCGATACACGCAATGGACTACCGGAAAATTTTTCGGTGCGGGGTGGTCAAACGCCATCGGAAGCCCGGCTTGCGGCCATCTTGGAAAGTCTGGACATCCCCCCATTGGAACCGGTGCCGCCCGACCACGTGCTCACCAAGAGCTTTTACCTTCTGGACAATTTTCCAGGCCGTTTTGCGAACTCACCATTATGGGTGGAGGCATTGCCCATTCCGGTTGAAGGCGCACCCAGACGCCCGGCGCGGGCGGGCGATGGCGTGTCTTCCATCATGATCTCAGGCAACGACCTAGCCGGAGCGTGGGCGCTTGATGAAGCCGGACGTCCTTTGCTGCCAACCGAACCGCAAAATTCACGCCAGCGCATTCTGGCATTCCGCGTGGGCGTAAACATCATGATGTACACGCTGACGGGAAACTATAAAGCCGACCAGATTCACATTCCTGACCTGCTTGAGCGGTTGGGCCAATGATGGGCGGGCGTTAGATGGAATATTCAATAGGCTTTCAGCCTCTCATACCGTGGCCAGCCATCGTGGCCGCCGCCATAGTGGCGCTCATTTTGGCTGCAGCCACGCTCTATGTGGGCACAAGGGGCGCGTGGCTGCGCATTGCGGCCCTTAGCTTACTCGCCTTTTCGCTGACCGGCCCATCGCTTGTTCGTGAGGAACGTGAGGCGCTTAAAACGATTGTCGCCCTCGTGACCGACGACAGCGAAAGCCAGTCGGTCGCGGACAGGCGGCAACAAACAGCAGCGGCCAAGGCTATTTTAACCGAGCGCCTTGGCGATATGGCCGAGTTTGAACTGCGCCAGGTCGACGTTGGACCGGCCTATGAGGGCGGTGATACCGATGTGAGCACCGCGCTTGTGACGGCGCTCCAGGGCGCCCTTGAAGATGTACCACCGGCTCGCATAGGCGGCGCCATCATGCTCACTGACGGGCAGGTCCACGATGCAGATGAAGGCGCAGCAGCCTTACTGGGCGGCGACTACCCGATCCACGCGCTGATAACCGGCGAAGCGGACGAATTCGATAGACGCATCATCATCGATCAAGCCCCGAGGTTCGGGATTGTCGGTGAAGATCAAGAGATCATCTACCGCGTCGAAGACAATGGTGAAGGTCGGCAGCCGGGCGCTGAAGTTATCGTCAGCGTCACAATTGATGGCGAGTTGGTAGCGGAAGAATTTGCCATTACGGGCGAAACATCGAGCTTCTTCTTTGAAATTCCCAACGCCGGACGCGTTATCGTTGAGATGTTTGTCGAGCCACTCGACGGGGAACTCACAGATGTGAACAATCGCGCCTTCGCCCAACTGGACGGCATTCGCGAGAATCTTCGGGTTTTGCTGGTCTCTGGCGAGCCCCACGCAGGCGAGCGGACATGGCGCAATTTGCTGACCTCGGACGCCAGCGTCGACCTTGTTCACTTCACAATCTTACGCCCACCGCAAAAGCAGGATGGCACCCCCATTGAAGAGCTTTCGCTGATTGCGTTTCCCACACGGGAACTGTTTGTCGAGAAGATCGAAGAATTCGACCTGATCATTTTTGACCGGTACCAGCGGCGCGGCGTGCTGCCCGGACTGTATTTCACATATATGGCGGACTATGTGCGCAATGGTGGGGCCATGCTGCTGGCCACCGGTCCGGAATTTGCGGGCTTGCGATCCATAGCGGCCACCTCTCTGGATGAAATTCTGCCCACGCTCCCCAATGGCGAGATCAGCAATGAACCCTATCGGGCAACGGTCACGGAAACCGGTCAGCGCCACCCCGTGACGCGGCAATTGGACGGCGCAAACACTGCCAATGAAGAACCTGAATGGGGACGTTGGTTCCGGCGCATCGATGCTGGCCCTGTTGAAGGCGACACCCTTTTGTCCGACGGCTCAGACGCACCAGTTCTGGCTTTGCGGCGTGTTGGTGAAGGGCGGGTTGGCCTGTTTTTGTCAGACCATCCCTGGCTTTGGGCCCGCGAGTTCGATGGCGGCGGACCCCATGTGCAACTGCTGCGCCGCGTATCGCACTGGCTGATGCAGGAACCTGAGCTCGATGAGGAAGCCCTCACCGCACAGGTTGATGGCTCGCGCCTCACCGTCACACGCCAAACAATGGGTGATGAGCCGGGAGAGGTTTCCTTCATCAGGCCCGATGGAACATCGGACACAATGAGTGTGACCCGTGAAGACCCGGGCCGCTGGACCGCAACCATTGAGCGCCCGGCGCTTGGCCTGTGGCAGTTTGCAAACGGTCAGCTGCGCGCCCTGGCCCACGCTGGACCCGTCAATGCCCGTGAGTTCACCGACATTCTGTCATCCGAGGCGATTGTGAAGCCCTTGGTTCAAAGTCGCGACGGAGCCGTGAAGCGGCTTTCCAGCGGAGCGGCAATCGATGTGCCGCGTATTGTTCCGGTCCGCGCTGGCACCCGAACATCAGGCAATGGCTGGATTGGCCTTGAGCGCACAGATGAAACCCGCCTTGTCGGCCTTGCCCAATTGCCCTTATTCGCCGGCTTCCTGGGTCTCGCGCTGGTTCTCGCAATGCTATCTGCGGTTTGGTATCGCGAAGGCCGTTAGGTGACGGCGCCCGTCCAGTCGGCGGCCCCACCACTCTTGATCGCGACAAGTGTGCGCGCAGGGTCCGCCGGTCCGGGCAGCTGCACATCGACCGCGGGCACAAAACCAAACGGCGCATAATAGGCTGCATCCCCGACAAGGAGCACGGCCTCCTCACCCGCAGACCAGCATGCCTCCATCGCCAATGCCATCAAGGCACGTCCGAGGCCAAGGCTCTTGATATCCGGCCGCACGCATAATGGCCCCAGCAGGATCGCAGGCCGCCGACCGATGTCGATATCGGTCATCCGCACCGCGCCTGCCAATTCTGTGCCCTGCCACGCCAGACGAGACAAATCATAACGCGGTTGCTTGCCCTCACGCAGACGAAAAGCGGTTTTTGCGAAGCGCCCCGGGCCAAAAACAATATCGTGCAATCGAGTCAGCACCTCAGCGTCTTGAGGCGTTTCTGTCTGCATATTGATGGCAGACAAATCAAAGGCCGCGGCATTGGCCGCAGGGTCAGAACTATGGGTCATGGAAGGCTCGGCAATTAGATGAAAATACAGGCGCGCGGGCGGGCCCGCTGGAACGGCTTGACCTATCGTCGTCGGTTCGTGCCCGTGGTGGTTTTCATCTTTGCCTCGTGAATTTGCGTCGACCAGCTTGCCGAAATCGCAAAACTAACTTGCGGCACTCCCCATTGGTCACACCGTCTCTGAGCGCCAGATAACACGCATTGAGCAGCACCACAATTGGAGAACGATATGGGCCTTCTCGTAGACGGCATCTGGCACGACAAATGGTACGATACCGCTTCCACCGGCGGTAAGTTCAAGCGCAGCGAGGCAGCTTTCCGCAACTGGATCACGCCTGATGGAAGCGCCGGGCCATCCGGCACGGGCGGCTTCAAGGCAGAGCCCGGCCGATATCATCTGTACGTTTCCTATGCGTGCCCATGGGCCCACAGAACATTGATTTTCCGGGCGCTTAAGGGCCTTGAAAACATGATTGACGTGACGGTGGTCGACTGGTTGATGCGAGAACGTGGCTGGACGTTGGACGGCGACACGGGCCACACAGCAGACCCGGTGAACCACGCCAGCGCCATGTCGGAAGTCTACATTGCCGCCAAACCGGACTATTCAGGTCGCGTGACGGTACCACTTCTTTGGGACAAGAAGACCAACACAGTTGTCTCCAACGAAAGCTCCGAGATCATCCGCATGTTCAACTCGGCCTTTAATGCAGTTGGCGCCACGGGGCCGGATTACTACCCCCACGAGCTGCAAGGCGAGGTGGACGCCATCAATGAGCGCGTCTACCACACGGTCAATAACGGTGTGTACAAGTCCGGCTTCGCCACCACGCCCGAAGCCTATGAAGAGGCCTTCACCGCTTTGTTCGAGAGCTTAGATTGGCTTGAAGGATTGTTGGCGCAAAGGCGTTACCTGGCCGGAGACCGCATCACAGAGGCTGATTGGCGTTTATGGACCACACTCATCCGGTTTGATGCCGTCTATGTGGGACACTTCAAATGCAATCTGCGCAGGATTGCGGACTACCCCAATCTGCACGGCTATATGCTGGAGCTGTACCAACACCCCGGTGTGGCTGCGACGGTGCATATGGACCATATTAAGGGCCACTATTACGCCAGCCATGACACGATTAACCCAACTGGGATCGTGCCTTTGGGGCCAGATTTGCAGCTCGATGAACCCCATGGGCGTCACCGGCTCAAGGCGGCCTAGTTACCAGTTCGCCGGCGTTTCGCCGCCCGACAGAAACTCAGTGACCCGCGCCCGCGTGGCGCGGGTTGTCCCATCGGGAAGTGCCGTCACAGGAAACCAGCCTCCCTCCGCAATCTCACGGTTTGGCGGGTATGGGACCGTCTGCTCAAATTGGCGCACGATGAAATAGCAAACGTGATCACGGTCAGTTGTCGTGAAATTGGCCATGCACGCGACATGTTCCGGTTCGCCAATGAGCGCGATGTTGCCTTCTTCACGCAACTCTTTCTCCAGCGCTTGACGCACGGTTTCGCCGCGCTCCACGCCACCGCCGGGCAGATACCAACCGTCGACATAGGTGTGGCGAACCAACCAGACGTGGTCGTCGCGCAGCACCAACGCCCGCACACCCAGGGTCATGGAGCGCGTAGCTCGGAAATATAGATTGAACGCCGATTGGCGCAGACGCGCAGGCCAGGAAATCTGTTTGCTCAATCCGAACTCCATCGCTCAAGGGCTCACAAGGCCCATAGCGCGTTCACCGCCCCCTTGCGACCCGCACAACATCGCGTTAGCGCAAGACATGGTCCGCTTTTGCCATCTGTCCGATATCCACTTGCCATCCATGCCGGAACCAGCGCCCGGCGAACTGCGTGGCAAGCGCCGGACCGGCTGGGCCAATTGGCAGCGCAAGCGCCGTCACGAATCATCGCAGGACCTTCTAGATGCACTGGTGGAACGGGCGCGACAAGAAATGCCGGACCATTGGGCAGTAACCGGTGATCTGGTGAACATTGCGTTGGAAGCAGAAATGCAAAACGCAGCCAAATGGCTCGATGCGCTGGCGCCGCCCGAAAATGTATCTTTGGTTTGCGGCAATCATGACGCTTATGTCAGCGGCAGCTTAGCAAGAGCCGCAAAGCTCTGGGGCCCTTGGCTCAACGCACAATCAACCCCGTTCAACAAAGCGCCGGACAATTGGAAGGCCTTTGACGATCTGTATCCCATGGTGCAGCGGGTCGGCGATGTGGCCATTATCTCAGTTAATACAGGCAAGCCGACGGCGCCATTCAGAGCCACTGGTGCGGCGTCCATCGCGCAATTGGCGCGGCTGAAGAAGCTCCTGACCAAATTAGGCGAAGACGGCCTGTTCCGATTGGTCCTGCTCCATCACCCACCGTTTCCCAAAGCCACCCACCGGCACAAACGGATGATAGGCGCTGGTCATTTCAGGAAAATTATCTCAGATGCTGGCGCTGAGCTGATATTGCACGGCCATACGCACCTCGACACGATAGAGCACATCCGGGGCTCGATGGGGCAGGTTCCCTGCCTTTGCGTGCCGGCCGCAGCCTTTGTCCCGGGCCACAAACGACCGCCCGCCGCCTTCAACCGGCTGAATATCGACCGTGAAGGAACAGCTTGGAAAACTGAACTGGCTCGGATCGGCGTGGCGCGGGACGCGGCGCCCAACGCACCCTACCAGTTTCAGACACTGCACACGCAGCATTTCGTAAGCGGCGGCTAAGCGCGACCTTCGAGAATGGCAGCCACCGGGGCGTCGCGCTTGTACACATCATTGAAGAATTGCGGCACGCCCTGATCGTTCACCCAAGTGGTGAAATAGGTCAGATGAACAGGCACTTTGCGCTTGAGTGATATGCGCTTGGTTTGGCGCGATCCGACGATCTGCTCAATGCTTCCCTGGGTCAGGCCTTGATCGGGGCCGAACAGGCGGGCCGCAAATTCAAGCGGTTTCTCGACACGAATGCAGCCAGAAGAGAAGGCACGGGACGACCGCGAGAATAGCTGTCGGGACGGCGTGTCATGCAAATAAACGGCAAAGTCGTTTGGAAACATGAACTTGACCTGACCCAACGCATTGTTGCGCCCAGGGCTTTGTACAATTTTGTATGGAAACCGCTTTTCACTTACAGCGTTCCAATCGATGGACCAGCTGCTCATGGCTGGCGCGTCCTGGCGCCACGACGTGTACAGCTTGTATCCGTTCTCATCGAGATAACCCGGATTGGCCCGTAGCTTGGGCAAATATGAGCGGCCCGCAATGGAGGGCGGCATGGTCCAGGTGGGGTTGAACTCAGCGTAAGAGATCTCGTCGGAAAACATCGGAGATTTGTGGAAAGGCTTACCGACGATCACTCGGCGATTGTCAGTGGTTTGGCCATTCTCCACGAGAAACAGCTCAAACCCCGCCTGATTGACCAAGACATGGCGCTGGCCCAACGAGCGGGGCAACCAGCGCCAGCGCTCGAGATTGACCGTCAATTGCTCAACACGCTGTTGAGCTGAAATGTTCAAAGCGCCGCGGGTGGCGGGTCCCACGGCACCGTCAACATCGAGACCATGGCGCTTCTGAAAATGCTCGATGACCTGCACCAAGCCCTCGTCAAACAGGCTTGGGTCGGCGGTCATGAGCCCGGAATAGCCCCGCGCTTCCAAGTTCTCCCTCAACTGAACCACGCGCTGATCCTGCATGCCTGGTTTGAGGGTTGGCCCCTCATCCACCGGGCTCCATCCACCACGCGCCGCCAAGGCACGATAACCACCAAGCAGCTGGCGCAATTGAGCATATTGAGGATGTTTGGGGCGCAAGGCGTCCAGCGCTGCCTTCGGTCCGTTTACCGATGCATCGGTGAGAAGCCCGGTGGCGTCTATGGCCTTTCGGGCGATCACAATATCAGGGTCAGAGATACTCGGGCTGGTGCGCCCGGCATATAAATCACGACCCGCTTTCAGCAATGCGCTCGACAGCGCTATTTCCACCAATACCAGATCATCGGGAGTTGACGCATTCTGCCAGCCAGCGGGCAAAAATTGGGTGTAATCCGACGGCACCAACCCGTCTCGGCCCACATCATCAAGCTGTGAAGCAAGATCAAAGGCCAATGGCGAAACGCCGGAGCTGCTTGTCCAAAGCGGGCGGCCGCCCTGCATGTAATAGTCGCGCAGCGCATCTGGTGCCACGGCAACCGACCCGACAGATACCGCCGGTTGCGCAAGCAAGCTTTGCAGCAAATCTGGCGCTTCAGAGCCTAGCAATGGCAAAGCGTTGGTTTGCGACAAGGCAGGTTGCTGCAACAGCGCCACACAGAAACCAATTGCAAAAATTCTCGATATCCGAACGGTGATACGCACAGCCAGGCCTCCTGTCACAGCGCCCCTATGCCCGGCGCTAACCCTGCCCAGCAAGCTTGGCGATTATGGTTAACATATGGTCAACCCTGGTTTCGCTCTACCCGAGCCTATAGACGCCGGCGCGGCGCAAATTGAGCAGAAATTCCTCTTGCAAGTCAGACGTCAGCCGCATGGAACGAATGAAGATCGGAGGGTTGGCATAGAATTGCGGATAGGTCTGTTGAAGCCTCCGCACCATCTCATCGCGCTTGAGGAAATCACTTCGCCGATGCTCTGCAACGATGCGAGCCGAATAGTAGAATGGGTTTGAGACACCCCCAAGCTGTGCGGCGCTGTTCTGAATCGCTCTATCATCCCCACTTGCCAGCGACGTTAGAAACCGCGTGAAGGCCCAATTGGGTGCCAACCGCCCGGTCTCTTCCGACAGCGCATCGATCACAAAATTGGCCTCATCATACCGACCCGCCAGAGCCAACATGCGGGCATGGGAAGCCCAGATGGTCCAACTTGCATCAGACCTCTCGATCGCAGCAAACGATAGACCGATGGCCGCCGCATGGTCCCCCGTTTGGAACAATTGAGCGTGGGCCTGAACCGCAAGAAGCGCAGCGCTCTCCGGCGTTGTCCGCAACCCTTGTTGCAACACCTCAATGGCCTCTTCGGCAATGCTGTCCACCTGTATCAGACCCGCTGCGGTGGAGGCTGAACCAGACCGTGCCCCATCCATAATCGCAAGCGCCAAAAAGGCATGGGTGATGGGAAGTCGGTTTCCGGCTGCGATCAAACGGCCAAGGCATGTCACCGCCGCCTCCGCGGAATCGGGAGGCAAATCCTGAACGACCGGGGCCACAAGTGACAGGCAATCAAACAGGCGGTTGGCCCCGGCGGTTCCTACAAAATGAGAGATAAGAAGCCCGTCCATCGCGGCGACGCGTGAGGCGACAGCAATCAGTTCCGGGTCGAACCCCTCAGGCGCGCTGTTTTCACCAGCTCCTGGTTCAACTTCTGGTTCAGCTTCTGGCGCAGCCGACGTTTGCGACCTGGGGCGGGCCACAAACTGCGTCCACAGAATGTCACCGGTATTGGGATGGCGTAGCTCCAGACGGTGGGTGGCAGTTTGCGAAGCGACGTTCGGCACCTCAACACCCGGTTCAATCTCGCTCACAAGCAGAGTGTAGTAGCTGCGCCCCACATCACGCGGCGCTTCAATGCGCTCAATTGGGCCATTGGCAATCAATTGAATGGTGTCGAACCGCGCCAGGCTTGCCCTCAATTGGAGTGCAAACCGGTCCCGTCCACTCTCCAGGTAAACTGCGCCCTTGGAATGGGCGAATGTGAGATGCGGAAGAAACTGAACACCCGATACGCCGTGCAGATTGCGAAGCACAGAACTCGTTGTTGGCGGCTCGCCATCAGCCCTTGCAATCGTATCAGGAGACGCGCCTGGCTCGTCTGGTGAAATTAGATTTGGTATCGCAAAAAACAGCAACACTGCAAAAATTGCCAGGGTCGCTAGAGCGGCGGCGATTTTAAGTTGTCGAGCACCAGACCCAGCAAGGGTTGCGCCAGCCTCGGCCCCGACCGGAACCGTCTCCGAGGATTGTGATTGAGCAGACGCCCCCAAGGCCATGGCTTTGGCGTCGGTGAGGGCAGCTTCCTGCGCGTTAAATTGCAGGATGTAGCGGCCCTTGGGCACCACGATGCGAACGGTATCCCTCGCCCCCTCGCCCCTATAATAGCTGGCAAGAAGGTCCCTCAAGCGCCCCATATGCACGCGCACAAGTGCATCATTATTGGGATCAAAATTCTCGTCTCGGCCGAACACGTCCATGGCTATGGTAAAGCCTTTGACCTGATCAGCCTCACCGGACCTGTGCTTGTCATACAGATAGGACAATAGGGCCCGAGCCCGTTCAGACTTGGCCAAACTTTGTGATGATAAGATGCGTGCAATGGCCTGCGCCTGAGCACTTTGCGCAAATGAACTGCCAGAGTCTGTGGGCTCGGAATCCAAAATCCTACTGTTCCTGCAACAGTTGACGGAAAAGCCAGCCGCGCCACCACCGAGGCGGCGCCGCTAAGCCGAGACTGTATGTTTCGTTGCGTCAGCTCGCAAGCAACTACGGCGTGTTGTGCGCTGACATAGCATATTACGGGAACTACGTAGCCATTCGATGGCGATCCGCCGCCGCGATAATCGCTTCGAGGGAGGCCGCCGAAATATTTGGATTAACCCCTGCCCCGAATACGCGGTCACCGTCTATCACAAGCTCCATGTAACAGATTGCAGTGGCATCTGAGCCAGAACCAAGAGAGTGCTCCGAATAGTCAGCAACGGAAATTTCTTTGCCCAGATGCTTGCCAATCGCATTACAGAAGCTGTCGACCGGACCATTGCCATGGCCGGTGATCGTAATCTGGGCACCGTCATCCATAATGCGCGCTTCCATCAGCCGACCACCCTGCGGCGCCGGTGATGTGGCATAGTCGACGAACCGCAGCCGGCCGTCCGGACGCGCGACATAAGTCTGCTGAAAGATCTCGTGAATCCGCGAGCTGGGAAGCTCGGTGCCCTCTTCATCTGTCACAGACTGCACGATTTCGCGCAGTTCGATCTGCATCCCCCGGGGGATTTTCAGACCGTAATCAGCATCCAGAACGTAAGCGATGCCACCCTTGCCCGATTGCGAATTGATGCGAACAATAGCCTCATAGGTGCGGCCCACATCCTGCGGGTCGATGGGCAGATATGGCACTTCCCAAAGCGGGTCATTCTTGCCCTTAATGGCCTTCATGCCTTTATTGATGGCGTCCTGGTGGGAACCGGAGAAAGCCGTGTACACCAATTCACCCACATAAGGGTGCCGCTCTGGAATGCGCAATTGGTTACAATGCTCATACACGTCCCTTATGCGCTCAATATCCATCACGTCGAGCTGCGGGTCGACGCCCTGGGTGAACATGTTCAACGCCAGTGTGACGATATCCACATTGCCCGTGCGCTCGCCATTGCCAAACAAGGTGCCCTCCACGCGATCCGCACCGGCCATCAGGCCCAACTCGGTGGCGGCGATACCGGTGCCTCGATCATTGTGGGTGTGCAGCGACAGGATGAGCGCTTCCCGATTGTCGAGATTGCGGCTCATCCATTCTATCTGGTCTGCGTGGATGTTGGGTGTCGACATTTCCACGGTGGCAGGCAGATTGTGAATCAGTGGCGCGTCAGGCGTTGGCTGCATCACCTCGGTGACCGCGTTGCAAATCTCCAGCGAAAACTCGAGCTCTGTGCCGGTGAAGCTCTCGGGCGAATATTGAAAGCGGAACCCACCACCGGCTTTCGCCGCCATATCAGCCACCATCTTGGCCGCATCCACAGCAATGCGTTTGATGCCCGCACGGTCCTGCCCAAACACCACGCGTCGCTGCAACTCAGAGGTTGAATTGTAGAAATGGACGATGGGGTTCTTGGCACCTTCAAGGGCCTCAAACGTGCGGGTGATCAGTTCGGGCCGGCATTGAACCAGCACTTGCAACGACACATCATCCGGAGTGCCATTGCCATCGGGACCCTCGATCACACACCAGCGGGCGAAATCAAAATCGGTCTGACTGGCGGATGGGAAACCGATCTCGATTTCCTTGAAACCCATATCGAGCAAAAGGCGAAACATGCGGGCCTTGCGCTCATGACCCATGGGGTCAATCAACGCTTGGTTGCCGTCGCGCAGGTCGACCGAGCACCAGGTCGGAGCCGTGTCGATGGTTTTGCTGGGCCACATGCGGTCCGGCATATTGAGCGTTGGATAAGGACGATATCGTCGCGATGCTTCTGGCATGCGGTCGGTTTGCTGGGTCTTCATGGTGATATTCCGTATGTCGCGGGCGCGCCCCTGATGGGCAGAACAGCGCCTCAGTGTCAGCTATATTGAGATGGATAAAAGGGCAAACGGTCGTACAGACCCACAACCGCGAAACCGACCGCCGGCGCCCTAGGACCGACGATCGCCAATAAGTGCGAGGCCTAGAAGGCCTTCAAGCTTGTGTGCGCGATGCGACATATGTGCAGGTAACTTGAAACCGGCTCAATTTTCAAGCGTCTCAATGCGCTTGTCTGACGGTGCGCACCGAACAGTAGCACTCAAAATGCCTCAACGCTGCACCAAAATCGCGTTCTGGGCCGGGCCACTCTGCCACAATACGCTGCATCGCCGTGTAACTGGAACCGTGGTTGGCTTTAAACTTTACGAGGTCAAGCTGGGAAAACTGGTAGCCCTGCCGGGTCAACGCGTTGCCAATCTTTTTGGTGTCTGTCGCCAAGTCGAACAATCTGCTGCCCGCGGGAAGTGCCAGACGATGGGTCATGGGCGACAAGTGGCTGGCGGCCAGCACAGTGTGTCCCCGCGCCACCAGGCTGACAAGTTTCCACAAGTCCGCCAACTTCAGGGCCTCATCCACCACGACCAGCCGGGTTTGGATGGTTGCCAAAGGCGGCCAGCGCAGGGGGCGGCCTGTTTCCACACGGGTCATGTCTCGCCCACAAAAAGCCGGGTGAGCATCAATCAACCACTGAAGGTAGCTCGATTTTCCAGCCCCTGAAGGGCCAGAAAAAACCACGGCGCGCATATTTGCCAAATTCTGATCGCCGAGCCCAAGATAATCGTCAAACATTACGGTGCTGACTGGCGAAAAGCTGTCACATCAATTCGCTCCAACGGGATTGGCAGCTCAAAATCGGCCAGATCCGGTACGATAATCTGCACCTTTAGTGCCAGTTCAAGACCATGGCAGCTGGAATACATTACAGGTGGATACAGAGCCGCAAACATCGGCCCGAAGTCCAAGTCGTCGGCGAAATATTGCTGAACATCCACATTGGCTGGCACCGCAGCCGTTGTCTTTTCGTACATGACCATCGCACGAACAGGCCGCCGAAACGCAATATAATTTGTGTCAGTACCCGAGCGCTGAACATATTCACCACACTCCAAAGACCCGGCGACCACCCGCACCTGAACGCCGGTGAGCGATGTGCGTGCCCTGGCGGTGAACAGGTCCGACACACGCAGTCGACTGGCTGGACTGACCAGATCAAAGTCTCGGTTGAGTTCGACCTGCATATAGCCACGCAGAAGCGTCTTGTAGAAAACGAACAGCAGAACAACACTCAGCACAAGCGCGACAGCGCCAATGATGAAGGGCGGGAAACCCCAGCCTGGAGGAAAGACGATCCGTTGATCGGCGAACTGATCGTAAAGACTGAGCCCGAACAGGCACGGCCCACCAACTCCAAACACCAGCAGCATCATGGCCAACAGGCTTTTCTGACCGTTCGGCAGGGCGCCAAAATTGCGGACAAAAGAAATCTGATCGCTGGGGTTGAGCGTTTGAGCAGGTGTACCCGAGGCCAAGGCATCATCGTTGCGAGCGGGCATGGGTAGGTCCAGCGGCACGCGCACCTTGGTGTCCCACAGCACGCCATCATCGGCCGTTACAACCAGTTGCGGCGTCACCCGCACATGTTGGCCGTTAAAGGAGAAGCCATCAATCTCGGCAATCGGAATGACAAAGCTGTTGCCAAGTGCGTCCGCCTTGAAAGGCTCTGTCAGCACGGTTTTTCGCGCGCTCGTTCCGTTGGACTGAAGCGTTTCAGCGGACATCTCAATGGTGAGTTTGCAATCAAGACCGACCATCTTTGGATCAGGAAACGTCACGTCAACCCGAATGACGGGGCCGTCGCGGCGCCACAGGATTTGAATTGGCTCAGGCACTTTTTCTCAACTCAGAGCATCCAATTGAGCGTATCGCGCCAGTCAATCATGCGGATGGGGGTGCCGTGGATACCGCCATCAAACAGATCCATGCGAACCTTGCCGCCTGTTGCACGCAACGCCTGGGATTGTTGCCGGACAGACCGCCAGTCGAATACAGGATCACGACTTCCATGGGCAAAGACGATGGGAATCTTGGGCACCTGCCCGGACCTCCGGACACGCAAGTAGTCAGCGTCGCCCGTGCCGCCGAGCAGCACAAGCCCATCGACAAGCGAGCTGGTCGAACTCTCACGCGCCAGCCGCCAGCAAAGCAGTGAACCTTGGCTGCCGCAGGCAAGCACAATCCGGGCGGCGGGGTTGGCTCTGCGCTGGTCCGCCAAAAGTGCGCCAATCTGCACCGCACCCGTCCTGCCAAAATCGGTGAAGCCCGGTGACACAGCAGAAGCAGCCCGCCTAGCGGTGGCCCAGCATGTCAATGTAAAGCTCCTCATTGACGATAATGATGTGACTATTGCTGGCAACCCTTCCAATTACATGGGTGGTTATAGCGTCAAGCAAACCTTAGAGGGCCACGGTCTGAAGGTGCTGACCTGTGACGGTGAAGATATCGACGCCCTATACGCCAACATTTGCGAAGCGAT